>JABGQJ010000200.1 GCA_018648945.1 Victivallales bacterium | reverse complement strand
CCCTCAGTCGCGAGGGACGCCTGGACGGTGCCGAGGCGCTCGCCGGGGAACTCGAACGGTGCCTACCCCCCCTGCTCCAGGCAGTCGAAGACCAACTGGCTGAGTTCTAGCCTGATCCATTCATGAACCATCTACTGCAACCCTCCGTGGAAACCGGATGAAGATCCTACTGGCAGACGACGACAAGGTCACCCGTATCCGCCTGACCGCATACCTGCACGGCTGGGGACACGAAGTGCTGGCCGCCGCAGATGGCTTGGAAGCATGGGAACGGTTCCGGAAAGAGCCCTGCTGGCTGGTCGTCAGCGACTGGCAGATGCCGGGCATGAACGGCGTCGAGCTTGTGCAGCGCATCCGCGCGGACGCCAAGCCAGGCAACTACGTCTACGTCATTCTGCTCACTTCTCGGTCGGAAAAGAGCGATCTGGTCGAGGGAATGGAAGCCGGTGCCGACGACTTCGTGAGCAAGCCCTTCGACAAGGAGGAGTTGCGGGTCCGCATCCGGGCCGGTGAGCGGGTCATCCAGTTGGAGCGCGCGCTGGCCGAGGGCTACCAGCAGCTCGCCGCCGTGAACAGCCGCATGCGCGAGAGTCTCGAAGCCGCCGCCCGCATCCAGAGAGCCTTCCTCCCCAAGACAGGCCAAGTCTTCCCTGGCGTCCAAGCAGCCTGGCGCTACTTGCCCTGCGACGAGCTTGCCGGCGACACCCTGAACATCCTGTGCCTGGATGACGAACACCTCTGCTTCTACGTCGCTGACGTCTGCGGGCATGGGGTCGCGGCATCTCTGCTCTCCATTACCCTCAGCCGGCTGATGTCAAAGGGGGCAGGCACCGAGGGAGTCCTGATCCGACACCGTCCAGATGGCGACGCTCCCGAACCCGTCGGGCCAGCGGAGGTGGCCCGCCACCTCAACGAGCGTTTTCCCTGGAACCCCGAAGCGATGGAATATTTCACGCTCTTCTACGGACTCCTCAACGTTCGGACCCGCCAACTGCGCTACGTCTGCGCCGGGCACCCACGCCCGGTTCTCGTCCCGGCAACCGCCCCAGCCGAACGTCTGCTCAGCGATCCCCCCGCCGTCGGCCTACTCCCCGGCGCTGAATTCGTCGAACACACCATGCGTCTTGCGCCGGGCGACCGTCTCTACGCCTTCACTGACGGCCTGGTCGAGGCGCTGAGCCCGGTCGAGGAGGAGTTCGGGGAGGAGCGTCTCGTTGCCGCCGCCGCAACCCGCCGTTCCCGGGATCTCCCCGACAGCATCCACGCCCTCGTCGGGGACGTCGATGCCTGGCGCGGGCGAGGGGAGCCTGCTGACGACCAGTGCATCATCGGGCTCGAAATCACCTGAAGGACCTAACCTGGCTAATCCACGCGAATCTGCTGCGAACCCGGATTGCACTGCGTCTCAGCCCGTTGTGCCAGAACGCCGACCTTGACGGGCTCCACCAGCCGCAAGTCTCCCGGGAGCGGGTTGCCGGGCGCTACTCAGGATTCTACTGTAGGGACTCCGCAAGAACCATCCACGGCAAGCCCCCCGGGAGACCGAACAGTGACCTGGCAACCCGACTACCGGCACTTCGAACAGGTGATGCGCAACGAGAAGCCGGCGCGACTGCCGCTCTACGAGCACCTGATAAACGCAGGTTCGATGGACCAGATCACGGGTCGCCCCTTCTCCAATCTGGCCGGAGGAGACGAAGCGGATCGCCTGGAATGGCTCCGGCGCTATTGCGATTTCTACCGGGAAATGACCTACGATACCGTCTCGATCGAGTACTGCGTCGGCGGTATCCTGCCCGATGGGGGGGCCTTGATAGGAGAGCGTCCCGGGCCGATCCAGAACCGGGCCGACTTCGAGGCCTATCCCTGGGCCGACCTGCCCCGCATCTTCCGCGAGCGGGCCTATCCCACGTTCGACTTGCTGCGTCAGGCCATGCCCGCTGGCATGAAGGGCGTAGGCGGGGTGGGCAATGGGGTCTTCGAGATCAGCGAGGAACTGGTCGGCTTCGAGTGGCTTTGCTACATGCAGGCCGACGATCCCGAACTGTTCGCCGACCTGTACCGCAGGATCGGAGCTCTGCTCTTGGCCATCTGGAGTGAATTTCTGCCCCGCTACGGTGACCTCTTCGCCGCCTGCAGAATCGGGGACGACCTGGGCTACAAGACGGGCACTCTGCTCGCCCCCACCGCTGTCCTCGAACACGTCATCCCCCAGTACCGCCCAATCATCCGGGCCATCCACGCGGCGGGCAAACCCTACCTACAGCACTCCTGCGGCTGCATTTTCGATGTGATGGGCGACTGGATCGAGGCAGGCATTGACGGCAAACACTCCAATGAGGATGCCATCGCGCCCTTCGACGACTGGATTGTCCGCTACGGCGACCGGATCGCCCTGGTCGGCGGCATCGATACCGACCGCCTCTGCCGGATGTCTCCCGAAGATATCACCGCCTTCACCGTCGAGAACGGCACCCGCTACCGGGCGATGGCGAAGGGCTTCGCCCTGGGATCGGGCAACTCGATCCCGGAATACGTGCCGCCTGAGGGTTACCGGGCGATGATCGAGGGCGTGCGTCGAATCCGGGCCGCTGAAGCCTAGACGGTGCAGTCGTTGAGAGTATATTGATGGCCCCCGACACCCCAGTGGAGACGAGACTGGAGCGCGCATGAATATCCTATGGCTCAAGACCGGGCCCCTGCATCCCCTTGACAGCGGCGGCAAACTACGCACCTACAATATGTTGCGACAGCTTCGCCGCAACCACCAGGTGACCTACCTCTCGCACTTCCCGGAAGGGACTGACGAGAGCACACAGACTCAGGCCAGTGAATACTCCTCCCACCATATCTGGGTCCGCTGGCGCGAGGCCAGCAAGGGTTCGCCGGCCTTCGCTTGGCAGCTCCTGCGCAACCTGCTCTTCTCCTCCCGGCCGTATATCATCGACAAATACTTCAGCGCGAGCTACGTGGACGCTTTGCGGCACCAGCTCGACTGCGGCGGGTACGACCTCGTCATCTGCGACTTCCCGGCCCCGTCCCTGAACCTTCTGCGCGTGGGCCGGGAGTCCACCAAGATTCCGACCATCCTCTTCCAACACAACGTCGAAGCCATGATCTGGAAGCGGCTGGCCGAGGCGGCTGGCAACCCTCTCAAGAAGGCCTACTTCGAGAACCAGTGGCAACGCATGGTGCGCTACGAGAGAAAGATCTGCGAGTTCTGCGATGGCGTCATCGCGGTGTCGCCGGAGGATGCCCAAACCATGCGCAACGAATACGGCCTGAGCAATGTGCTCGGGGATGTGCCCACGGGGGTCGACTCCGACCAGTTCCAGCAGGTTCGCCGCGAGCGTCTCCCCGGCAACATCGTGTTCCTGGGCTCCATGGATTGGATGCCGAATATCGATGCGGTCCAGTGGTTCGTTCAGCAGATCTACCCGCTCGTCTGCGAGCGACTTCCCAATGCCACCCTCAGCATCGTTGGGCGGCGCCCTGACCCCAGCGTTCTCGCTCTCGGGAAGGCCGATGCCACCATCAAGGTCACCGGCACGGTGCCGGACGTGCGTCCCTACCTGGCCGAAGGCAGCGTCTGCGTCGTCCCGCTGCGGGCAGGCGGCGGCACCCGGATCAAGATCTTCGAGGCCATGGCCGCCGGAATACCTGTGGTGTCCACCCGAATTGGTGCCGAGGGGCTACCCGTAGAGGATGGCACCCACTGCTTCCTGGCCGACGATCCGCGAGCTTTTGCCAACCGTGTGATCGACGTGCTGCAGGGAGCGCCGGCGACCGGGCAGATGGCCGCGACCGCCGCCAAACTGGTGCGAGAGAAGTTTGACTGGGAACACGTGACGAGCATCTTCGAGAAGCTCTGCCAGGAAGTCCTGCCATAGTCCAGCCAGAACCTTGTCAAGAGAGGACCAACCATGCGCTACCGAATGACCCAGAAGCTCTTCGCCATGGGGGATGACTTCACCATCGCCGACTCCCTTGGGAACGACGTGTACCTGGTGGACGGCAAGGCCTTCTCGTTCGGCAAGAAGCTCTCGTTCCTGGACATGGACGGCAAGGAACTGGCCTTCATCTCCCAGCGCCTGCTCAGCATGCGCAAGACCTACGAGATCCACCGGGCGGGCCAGCTCTTCGCTGAGGTGCGGAAGGAGTTCTCTTTCTTCAAGGACAAGTACACTGTCGATATCCCCGGCCCCAACGACTACGAGGTGAGTGGGAGTTTCTTCGATCACGAATACAGCTTCAGTCGTTGCGGGCGCGATGTGGCACTTGTCTCCAAGACCTACTTCACCTGGGCCGATTCCTATGGCATCGACATCGTTGATGGCCAAGATGATATCACCATCCTGGCGACCGCTGTCTGTATCGACTTGGTCAACCAGGCATCGCGCCACTAGCCTGCCGTCGGCCTCCTACGGACCACCAGCGGACACGGAACCAGCTCCCACCTGTTGTCAGGCAAGCGCAAGATGGTATGTTCCCTGTGATGTCGTCCGGGCTCTTGCCCACTCACGGAAACAGCCGGAGTAGCCAGACTATGCGCGCATTCGCGCAAGCGTTGATGGATCTGCAGGAACTGGAAATCGTCCGTCAGGAATCCGCCATCGTCCACGGGGACGACGCGGCAACCAAGACGGTTGAGCTTGACCCCGAGATCGCCAATCTACGCGAGCAAGTCCCCCCCGCTGTTCTCAAGCGATTTGATGGCTACCGGCGGCAACAGGGCACGGCCATCGTCAGCGAAGCCGGTGGCGTCTGCCTGGGCTGCCACCTCAACATCACCCAAGGCGATCTGAACCGGATGCGGCGCGAGGAAATGGACTGGCTCTGCCCGAACTGCGGGCGCTTCCTGCTCCTTTCCGAGTAACCCACAGGCCTGGAATTGATGGACCTCAAAACCCTCCTCCCGAAAGAACACATTCTCCTCAACACGCCCTGCCAGAGTCGGCAGGAGTTGTTCGAGGCCGTGACCGTGCCATTGGCCAATTCCGGCATCGTGTCCGATGCGGGCGCCTTCGTGACCGCGCTCGAAGCGCGCGAGCAGCAGGTGACGACGCGCGTGGAGCCAGGGATTGCCATCCCCCATGCCCGCTCTGCAGTTGTGGAACGGCTTGGACTGGTCCTTGCCACCGCTCCGGAGCCTGGCATTCCCTTCGACCCGGATGGTGGTCGCTGCCGTCTGTTCCTCTGCATCGCGGTCCCCGCCAACTCCCCCACGGCCCACCTCGGGCTACTTCAGGCCCTGGCCGAGTTCGCGCGCAACGGCACCCGGGTCGAGCGCCTCCTGGCAGTCACTATGCCCTCCCGCGTATTCCGGGTGTTGGCTGCGGTCCGGGTGTGAGCCTGCCGCTCGGACCTCGCATCGCCCGCTGCCGAATACGGCAGAACGCGGGGGGCACCGCACTACTCGACTTCCTGGTCGAGCGCTTCACCTATCACACGCGCGAAGCCTGGCTCGCGGCGCTGGCAGCTAGCCGCGTCCTGCGCAATGGAGAACCTGCCACCGGACACGAACAGCTGGCCGAGGGCGACACCATCGAATACCGCTGCGGCGACCTGCCGGAACCACCCGTTCCCCACGAGTTCCAGATAGTCCACGCGGAGGACGATCTGCTGGTCATCGCCAAGCCCCCCGGCCTCCCCGTCCACCCCGCCGGTCGCTACTTTGCCCACACCCTCTGGGCATTCCTCCGGGAACAAGGCCACGCGGACCTTCATTTCCTCACCCGCCTGGACCGGGAGACCTCCGGGCTCCTCCTTGCCGCCAGAACCCCGGCCGCCGCCAAACGCTTCCAGGAACTTGCCAGCCAAGGCAGAATCGCCAAGACGTACCTAGCCGCCGTTGAGGGGGAATTTCCCGAGACTCTCCACGCCAGCGGCTGGCTGCACCGGGATGCAACCAGCACCATCCGCAAGAAGCGCCGCTTCTCACCGCTCCAACCCCATGTGCCCGGCGAACAGACGGCCGAGACGCACTTCGCCTGCCTCGCTCGCCGCCAGGGACTGAGCCTGCTTCAGGCAGAGCTCATCACCGGGCGCACCCACCAGATCCGGGCCACGCTCTGCAGCCTCGGGTTCCCCGTCGTCGGCGACAAGATCTACGGGCGCGACGAGACCTGGTTTCTCCGCTTCCGCGACGGCACCCTGACCGAGGACGACGAACGCGCGCTCCGCCTCCCCCATCAAGCCCTCCATTCCTGGCGACTGAGCAGTCCGCCAAGCACGGCGATGGCCCAACAATGGACCTGCCCGCCGCCGGCCGATTTCGCCGCTCTCTTCCCGGGGACAACCTAGTCTGGATGATTCGTGCGCTTCGTTGCGAGAGCGCGCAGTGTGCTGTGGATCAGCCTGTTGTGCCAGGTTGCCGGGCGCAGGCGTGTTGGCACCCGTCAAGGTCGGCGTTCTGGCACAACGGGCTGAGATGCAGTGCAATCCGGGTTCGCAGCAGATTCGCGTGAATTAATCAGGCTAGGCCTTGGGTTTGAGCGTGGGGTTCAGGCCCGTGGCACGATTGAGAACGCGGGACAGGATCGTCCCGTCGGCAACCGGCTTGCCCACGAGAATGTCCTTTTCGGTGAATCGGGAGTAGAGGATTTCCTTGTCGCCGCTGCGATCGAAATCGTGGATGCAGTGAATCGTGCCGTCGGGGCTCTGCGTGGCGTCTGGATAGGACACGGAGCCATCGCCGCTCCCCGTACCGGGGCCGCGCGGGTCGAGAACAAGACCGCCGATCCAGCTCTCGCCATCGTCTTCCGAAAGGACAGCAGTGATCTGGCGGCGGTTGGTGCGTTCGGCGACCGGGCCGTTCTTGACCAGCAGAAGCCGCCCGGACTGCAGGCGGGCAATGTAGAAGCGGCTGGCGGGGTTCTGGATTGCCGTGGGCGCGACGGGGCTCCAGGTGCGCCCCTGGTCGGCGGAAATGCTCTCGCCGATACCGTAGGTGGTGCGAACGAGCATCCAGAGCGAGCCATCGGTGCGCTCCACGATCATATGCTCGTCGCAATTGCGTTCCTTCGGGTCGGAAATGCCGGCCGCGCCGATGCGTTCCCAGGTCTTCCCCTGGTCGCTGGAGGCGAGCACCCGGCAGGAATCCTCCGCCTGCCAGAGAGCGGAACTGATCAGCCAGTCGCCAGAGGAAGTGACGACGGGCTTGTTCATCATCACGCCGTCGCCGAGCCGGCGAGGCTTGCTCCAGGCTGGGTTGGCGCTGTCCGGCTCATCGGTGACGATCGCCCAAACCCCCTTGTCCGGCTCGGTATGATTCTCGTTGCCTTGACCCCAGAAGAGCCAGAGGCGGCCTTCTGGGTCGAGCCAGGGACAGGGGTCGTAGGCGCGGGCAATACCGGGACCATCGGGGTCGATGATGAGGACCAGTTGCCACGTGTCGGCGTCGTCGCCGCTGGTGTAAAGCATGACGTAGTTGTCGCGGTTCTCGGTCACCCCGCCAGAGTACCAGGCCGCCCAGAGACGACCGTCCGGGCCACGCTCGATGCTGGGAATGCCCTGCCACACGCGAGCCTCGTCTGCGAACTCGGGACCGGGAGAGGTGTTGATTGGGGGAGGCAGAAGATAGGCGTCCATGGTGCTTCCTAGTGCTGGACTAAAGGGGGGGTAGGCCAAGACGTTCATACTGCTCGGCCGGGGCGTCGTTGGCTTGCATTTGGGCGACGAGGAGATCGACCATGCGGGCCTCGATGGCGGGATCGTCCAGGGGAGAGACCTGCTCGGGATCGACCTGCAAGTCGAAGAGCAGATCACCGAATTCGTGCTGGCTGCGGAAGAAGGGGCGGGCGGGACAGCGGAGCGTCGGCTGCCCCTTGGTGAAGGGGAATGGCGGGGCAAGCTCGGCATCGCAGAGCTCCTGCGGGCCAAAGAACTTGCGCATGTGCGTGGGCATCAGCGTATAGTTGTAGAGTGGCTGACTGTCGGGCGAGCGCGGCCCACGCATGTAAACGTAGCGACCGTCGGTGACATTCACTTGGCCGCCAAACACCCCAAACAGGACACCAGCGCGCTCCTGTTCGCCTGCGCCGAGGTCGATGCCCTGCATGTCCGAGCCGGGCGCAACGCCGAAATACTCCAGGAGAGTGACCGGCAGGTCATGCATCTGAGCGAGTTGATCGGAGCGCTGTCCGGCGCGTGGATTGCGCGGGTCCCAGACGAACATGGGCTTGAGAGCACAGGTGTTGTAGAAGGGCTGGTTCACGAAGGCCCACCAGTTGTGTTCACCGAGCATGAACCCATGGTCGGTGGTGACGATGAGCATGGTGTCCTCCCACAGGCCATGTTCGTCCATGGCATCGAGGACCCGGCCGAGCGAATGGTCGCACATGCTGAGCAGGGCCGCATAGTTGCGCCGACATTCATCCACGGCCCCCCGTTCTTCCTCGGTGACCTGGGCGTAACGGGGAAAGTCGAACTGAGGGCCGGTGTAGTCGGAGGGATAGAGATCGCGGTACTTCTGTGGGGCGAAGAAGGGGGGATGGGGGTCGAAGCACTCGATCTGGAGCAGCCAGTTGTCCTGCTTGTGGTTGGTGGTCAGGAACTCGGTGGCCTGGTCGAAGACCTTGGTCTGGCTCATGTCCTCCTCGGACGCCCAGTACTTGCGGTTGATCCAGTCCTGGCGCAACCCGTTGCCAAAGTGGGCCGGCACCTCGGGGTCGGCGACCTCCGCCTTCCAGGGATCACCTTCCTGGCCACGCGCGCTCTCCCAACTGGAGTACTGGGTGTGGTACGTGCCGCCACCGTCTTCCCAGTAGTGGCCATGGTCACTGCAAAGGTGGGTGTAGGTGCCGCTGTCCCTCAACATCCGGGGCATGGAGTCGTCGAAGGGCTCCAGCGGGCCCCAGGAGCGATGGAGGAAGTTGTAGCGGCCCGTGTGGAGTTCGCGGCGGGCAGGCATGCAGGGCATGCTGCCGACGAAGCAACGGTCGAAAGTGAGAGCATGTTCCGCCAGCCGGGCGTAGTTGGGCGCGTGCACCCAGTCGTTGCCATAGGGCGGCAGGAAGTCACGCTGCATGGAGTCGAATAGGACGACGATCGCCTTCATATCGCGGTGCCTCTCGTGGGTTGCGGGTCCAGACCGGATCTACTCTACCCCGGCGGCGCAGGCACGCCAGCGCCCGCAGGGAACCTGACGCGTTTGCGGGATGGCTTGCCAGGGCGTAGGGTGTGCCGTAACGCAACGGAAACACGGTCACTTTTCTCGGACTGGATTTGCCCATGAAACTCGCAGGTCTCCTCATGACTGTCTCTCTTGTCGCTGCTGCAGCCCAGGACAAGCCCTTGCCGCCGCACGAGTCGTTGCTCGCCGCCGACTACGTGGGGGGGCAGAAGCCGAGCGTTACCGAGAAGGCGAAGATCGAGATCGTGGACGTGACGGGACAGGCTTTCGCCAAGGCAGTGAAGACCACGAATCTCCAGCCCATGAAGGCATTCTACGAGCTGCAGCTGGCCGTGGTCTGCCAACAACCCGTGGCGAAGAGCGACATCCTGCACGTACGCTTCTATGCCCGTGGCGTGGCGCCCGAGGACGAGACCGGAGAGGCACGTGGGCACATCTACTTCCAAAAGCACTCCCCGAATTGGCACAAGATGCTGACGTCCGACTTCCGAGCGGGCACGAACTGGAAGCGCTACGACTACCCCTTTGTCGCTAGGCGGGACCATGCCGCCGGGGAGACCGCGCTCTGCTTCGGCCTGGGGTACGGCAAGCAGGAGATGGAGATTGGCGGCGTGCAGTTCCTGAGAATGCCCAAGGGGACGAAGCTGAGGGATCTGCCGAGAACCCCGGTGACCTACCCCGGATCGGCCCCCAACGCAGCGTGGCGAAGGGGAGCCGCCGAGCGCATCGAGCAGCACCGGAAAGGCGATCTCAAGGTGACGGTCGTCGATGCCAAAGGCAAGCCGGTGCCGAACGCGGTGGTACAGGCGGAACTGACCCGCCATGCATTCCAGTTCTCCTCGGTCATCAGCATCCCCCGGTTCACCGCCAAGGATCCCGCGCTGGACACATATCGCCAGAAGGCACGCGAGCTGTTCAATGCGACGGGCAACGAGAATGCGCTCAAATGGCCGCCCTGGGAGAGCAACTGGGGCGGAGCGTACCAGAAGAAGACCACGGTCGCCACCTTGCGCGAGTTCCACGACGCGGGCTACCACGTCCGGGGGCATGTCATGGTCTGGCCCAACTGGAAGCACCTGCCCAGGGAGCTCCAGAAACTCAAGGGAACGCCTGACCAGAGCAAGGTCCCCCAATTGGTGCTGGACCACATCCGCGAGATTGGCGCCGCCACGCGGGATGTGGTGGACGAGTGGGATGTGATCAACGAGACCCGATCCAACCACGAACTGATGGACCTGTTCGGGCGCGAGATCATGATCGACTGGTTCAAGGCCGCGCGCGAGGTCCTGCCCACACACGATCTGTATATCAACGACTACTCGATCCTCAACAGCCCGCCCGGCTCTAGGAACCATGCCGCCTACCTGGACACGATCCAGTTCCTCTTGAAGGGCGGCGCGCCAGTCACAGGCGTCGGCTTCCAGGCTCACTTGGGAGGCAATCTGCCGAATCCAGCCATGGTCTACCGAACCCTGGAGGAGTTCGGCAAGCTCGGGCTCAAGATGCGGGTTACCGAGTTCGACATCGACATCGACGACGAGGATGCCCAGGCGAGGTACACGCGGGATTTCATGACCCTGTTGTTCAGCCATCCCAGCGTCGTCGGCTTCCAGATGTGGGGATTCTGGGAAGGCGCCCACTGGCGCCCGAAAGGGGCCATGTACCGCAGGAATTGGGAACCGAAACCCAATGCCGAGGCATACCGAGATCTGGTGTTCCGCCAGTGGCAGACCAATGAGAAGACAACCACGGACGCCAACGGGGCCTGCGCCGTCCGAGGATTCCTCGGCGAGTACAAGGTGAGCGTGCAAGCAGCTGGCAAGGCGCAGGTCGTCAAAGCCAAGCTGGCGAAGACAGGCACGGAGATGGTCGTCCGACTCAAGTGATCGCGGCCGTGCGGGCAGGTCGCGCAAGCCGGGCACAGGTGTAGCGGGGAATCGTCGACTCCGGCGTTGAGTGCAGTGCAGGACTTCGTGGCGGCATGCAATAGTGCGTCGTTGCCGGTGGCTCGTGAGCGGACCTGACTCGCCGCCAGCACGTTCGGCGCAGAACTCCGCTTGCGTAGCCTACCTATGGACCATCCGCGCCAGAATCCCGCCATGCAGGGAAGCCGTACGCTTCCCCTGCCCTTACTCCGCCGCCTTC
>JABGQJ010000020.1 GCA_018648945.1 Victivallales bacterium | reverse complement strand
CGCGAACACACCCACTGCTACGCCGAACACTACATCGATCTCAACTTCACCGGCTGGAAGTACGTGGAAATCCCACTGCGCGAACGCTCCGCCGACCGCTACCACGACTACAAGTGGCCCTATTACAGCCAGCACGGCATCTTCCGCAACCGCCTGCAGCAGCATGTGGTCAACGGGCTGAATCTCTATGTGAACAACATCCCGCAGGGCGAACAGGTCGAGGTGCTTGTCAGTCCCATCCGAGCCCTGCCCATCCGTTCCGTGCCGCTCAGCGACCTGGCTCTCACGGTCAACGGCACGTCAGTTGCCCTTCCCGCGCTCGCCGCCAGCGGCAGCTACCTGGAAGTGGACGAGACCACACAGGGCACGGTGCGCGACGCCCGCGGCGAAATCCTCGCCACCTTCCCCCTGGGTAGGGACTGGCCCCAGCTCCGGTCCGGCCAGAACACGCTCCAGCTCGCCGCCAAGACCGCCACGGGCTACCGGGCCCGCACCGACATCACCATTCTCGCTCTCGGCCAGCCATTTGGCGAACGCAATGCCGCTGGCAGCGTGGACTGGACCCGCCTTGGGCGCGAATACACCCGTCCCAGAACCATCCACACCAGGGAGACGGCCTGGGATCTCTCCGTCCGCCCGGACGCCAAATCCGCCAGCTTCGAGCTCTCCCTCGCCCTGCAAGGCAACCTCAGCAACCCCGACCTTCACAACCGCCCCGAGAACACGGTCATCGAGCCCTGCGACGACTCCGCCTTGTTCCAGCTCTCCCAAGTCAACACCTACGCCAAGTACGCCTACGATGCCGACTCCAAGGGCGTCCCCGCCAAGCCCGGCGTCAGCCACACCCTTGCCGTCGTGACCGATCTCACCAAAACGGGCAAGGCCCTGCGCTACACCGCCACCAGCAAGCGCGACGACAATGGCGGCTGGGGTGCCAAGGGACGCCGGTTCTCGCCGCCGCTCGACCTCTCGGGGGGGAAGGGAATGGGCTTCTGGCTCCATGGCGATGGCAAGGGCGAGTACTTCAAGGCCCAGATGCGCGACACCAAGGGCATGTGGCACGACATGGTCACCCGCGTGGACTTCACCGGCTGGCGCTACATCTCCTTCGCCTGGGAGAAGCTTAGGCTCGATCCCAGCAAGGTGGAGTACATCATCTTCTACTACAATGGCATTCCCGCCGGGGCCACGGTCACCTGCGTCGTCGATGACCTGCGCGCCCTCCGCTCCACCGTGCGCGTTCCTCCCGCCACCCTCGACGTGAACGGCAAGTCCGTCCGCCTACCCATTGGGCTAGGCAGTGGCGACCGGCTTCGCCTCGCTGGCGCTTCCTGCGAGCTCATCTCCGCCGGCCAGAGCAAGCGGCTGCCGCTGCCCTTCGACCTTCCCTCCCTCCGGCCCGGCGCCAACCGGGTCCGCCTCCTCCTCGATTTGCCCAAGGGCGCCACCGCCAAGGCCTCCATCACCAAGATCTACCCAAGGAAGTAACCCTTGTTCACAACCACCTTCGCCCTACCCCGAGCGCTTGCCACCTGGATCACCTGCGGCCTGCTGTTGAGCGTTGCCGCCCAAGACATCTCCCGTGCCCTCCCGTCGCCCACCCCGGGCTGGCCCCAATGGCGCGGTCCCCACCGCGATGGGGTGTCGATGGAGAAGGGGCTTCTCCAGAAGTGGCCCGAGGGCGGCCCCAAGAAACTCTGGGCAATCAACGGCATCGGCAAGGGCTTCGGCTCGCCGGCCATCGTCGGGGACACCATCTACATCGCGGGCGATGTCGGCGAAGAGCTTGATCTTCCCGCCGGGACTGTAGGCCTGTGGTTTGTCCCCCACAAGCAGCGTGTTGTGGCTGATCGTGTTGGCGGTCCAGGCGTACTGCTTGGGCCGGCCTTCGCAATACTCGGGGTATCCCAAGTCGGGCAACATGCTGATGTTGTGAGCATAGAGCCCTAGGTTCAGGCTGTCCCTGTGGGAATGCCCGAGGCGGTAGCCATGGTGTAGCCAGGCGGCGCGACCGCGCGCTGGATCCGGGCCTGGCGACTGCAGCACGGCTTGCCCGTAGCGGCCGAGGTGGGTGGAACCCACGCGGAACGGATGCCGGGCGGCGATTGCGGCGACCTCGCCCGCGATCTTCTCGGGGTCGGCCTCGAAGATCGAGTCCGCCATCCGCAGCCTCTGCAGATTCCCCCCGGCGAAGTGATGCGCCAGGGAGGCCAGGCGCTCATCGCCGTAGAGCCGGTACCCACGCAGGAAGATGTCCGTGCTGCCAGCCCGTCTCATGTACCCGGTTCGGCCATTGTCGCCGATGTTCGGCATCGCCGCGTCAAGGCAATTGAGGCGGGCCTGGACCAGGAAGCACTGCTTGAGCTTGGGGAACTCCCGCAGGAGGTCGTGCCCCGTGTAGGCCGGGTAGCGCGCCAGTTGCTCCGCCAGACTGATGAAGCTGTTGGTCCAGATCAGGCCGTAGCCCCCGACTTCGCCCCCCATCCCGTCGCGGTCGAAGCCCTCGGTGAGCACCCAGGGGATGGAGTCGTGCTTCTTCGTGAAGTCCCCGGGATAGCCTGGATCAAAGAGCCAGTCGAGCCACTGCTGGGTCAGGCCAGGCCGGTCCAGAGCGATGGCAGCACTCACCACCGTGGTCTGCTGCATCCCCGTATTGCCATAGATGTCCCCGGCGCGGGTCCCCTCAAGGATCTCGACCAGGAGGTGGTCCTCGATATGGCGGCACAGCGCCGCGACCGATTCTCGGCGCGGCAGCTTGTGCGCCGCCGCCATGGCATCGCAGAACTGCGCGAGCGCCGTGTCCCCCTGGATGCCGTCGTAGATCCGGTCGTAGGCCAGGGCCATGCCGGTGGCCAGGCCGCATTCCCAGATGCGCCCCTCGATCCGACCCCGCTTGCTGCTGCCATCGGAGTGCTTGAACCCGATCTTCGCCAACGGATTCCAGGCCATCTCGGGGTAGACATCGGCGATGCGGTTGAGCAAGACCGCCGCCTTGTGGGCATAGCGTTGGTCGTTGGTCAGGCAGTAGGCCATGGACAACGCCTTCAGCCCGCGACCGATGCCGCGCCACAGCCCCCACTGGCAGTAGTAGGCGATCGGCAGGCGGCGGTTGCCGGCCTCATCGACCATGCCATACCCGTCATCCACGTAGACCGACCGCAACGGATCGTCTGCCGCCGGGTGCTCCGCATTGAACAGCAACGAGCGATCCCCAAGCTCCCGCCGAAAGAACCCGTGTTCGTCAAGCGCCGAGGTGTAGAACGCGCCGAAGTCGTTCTTCGGGAATGCCGCCTTGCAGTTGGGGCAGATCATCTTCCATGGTCGCCCAAAGATGTCCGTCTTGAATCCCCACCTGCCGTACGGCCGGTAGCCTTCGCCGCAGGCGGCGCAGCCAATGGACTTGCTCGCATCCACATTGTTGCTGTAGATATCGCGCGGCAACTCCTGGGATGGCACCAGCCGCCAGAGGAACTCATCGCTCTGCTTCACCCACCCCGCCGCCGCCCGAACCGCTCCGCGCTGCTGGCTGCGAGCCCAGTCATGCCGCCCGGTATTGGCCACTGCATGTCCCCGCATCGCCGCCGTAATTGTGCGGCTGCACTCCTTCGCCCCCGCCCCTGGCAAGCCAGCAACCAGAGACGCCGCCATGCAGACGGGAATGACAAGGCCAGAACCTGCTTTGCCCATGATAGCCAACCTATGTGTTTCCTCGGCCCGGAGTCCCTACGGTCACCCAAACGGGCAAACGGGCTCTGCCTGCAACCTACCCCTCCTCAGGCACGGAAACCACCCACCGACACTGCTCCCGGCTACTCCGGCTCACGGGCGCGTCGAGACACCTGCTGAAACCACGCGCCCAGTGGCCGTCCAGCCAGGACGATCCGGTCGAACTCATGGCGGCACGCGGCCACCAGTTCCCGCTCGTGCACCGGCCGTTCGCGGCGCTGCTCCCGAGTCTGGAGCCACGCGGTCCGCGCCTGCAACAGCGCCCGCAAGGATCCCGGGTTCTCCCTCAGCAGGTATGAAACGACCGCCCAGCAACGGGCGTAATCCGCGCTGCCGAGAGATTCTCCCCGGTGGCGCCCCAGGGTTCGACGCAGCCCGATCATCGCCCGCCAATGGGGTCGTGACAGGCGGTTGAACTGCGCCCGCCGCAGAGGGTTGTCGGTTGTTCCCGGCCCGCCCATCTCGAACGCCGTGGCCAACCCCTCGTCGAGCCAGCGGGGCAGCGCTGGCAGCCAGGTGCCGTCGGGCAAGGTCACTCCGAACCGTTGGGCCACGAGCCAGTGCACTGCCTCGTGGCGCACCACTTCCCGGTCCCGGTCGCCGAGGGAGTCCCGCACCATCACGACAACTCGCGCATGTGGCCCTGGCACCGCCACGCCGCCGATGCCGAGCAATCTCCGTCCGCCTCCGTCCGGGGCCCTCACCACAACTATGGTTGCGGTGCCCTCCGGCAGGTCGCAGGCCAACACTGCCGCTGCCTGTTCTACGGTCTGGGAGAATTCCTCTGCCACGGCCGCGACCGTCGTCTCGGAAAGCTCGCTCCTCACCTGCACACGCTCGCCTATCCGGTGCAGCGGCAGGCCATGCCCGTCCCAATGGGGACTCACCGGCGAATGGTGGCGTGCGCAGCCTGCGGCAACCAGCAATAGCAATCCGGGGAGAATCGGGAGAAACCTGCGAGTCATAGCGTGTATTCCACTGATATCTGGCTTGGTCCAAACGGCTCGGGCAATATAGTGCGCGGAACGGAGTCCGGTCCCTCCCCCCTTCTGGAGAGCACTCATGATCGCCGCCGGTTTCGCCTCTGTCGATATCACGCCCGCGCTCGGCGCCGCCATGCCCGGCGGCTTCAGCCCCCGCCCAAGCACCGGGACCTTGGACGCCCTTGGCGTTCACGCCTGCGTGGTCGCCGGCGCGGAGACCATCGCCTTCGTGGGGGTGGACGCTGTCTCCGTTCCCGACCTGGTCGTGCGCGAGGCAAGACAAGACATTGCCAGCCGCTGCCCATTGGCGCCGGAAGCGATCCTGATTGCGGCTAGCCACACCCATTGCGGGGGACCGGCCAACGACGTTCTGGGTACGGATGCTGACCCCGCATACCAGACCCGCATCGCCCAGGCCATTGCCGATGCCGTGTGCGCCGCCTGGGAATGCCGGGTTCCCGCTACCTTGACCATCGGCAAGGCCCCCTGCCCTGGCTGGGCCTTCAACCGCCGTTGGATTATGCGGAACGGGGGCGAGGCCACCAACCCCGGCAAGAGGAACCCCGACGCCATCCGGCCCGCCGGTCCCGTGGATGACCAGGTAGGGATTGTTGCCTGTCACGACCAGGCCGGCACGCTCCTGGGCTGCATCGGCAGCTTTACCTGCCACAGCACGGTGATCTGGGGCAGCCTGTTCTCGGGCGACTACTCAGCCTACTGGCGAGACGCCCTGGGTGCACCGCTGGTGTTCCTGAACGGGGCCTGCGGCGATATCAACCAGATCAACTTCGCGAGTCCCGACACCAAGGAAAGTGGGCTCACCCACGCCAAAGCCATGGGCCAGGCCCTGGCCACTGCCAGTCGCGCCGCCCTCGCCGAAGCCACCCCATTGAGCGAGGCGCAGATCGGCCATCGGCACGAGAAGGTAACCCTCGGGCTCCGGCTGCCGTCCGCCGAACAAGAGGCAGAGGACCAGGCGCTGATCACAGTCCCCGAAGGCGAATGGAGTTCCCGCCACTGGCAGGCTCGCGACCGTCTACTCCTGCTGGCCGATCTGGCCGGGCGCGAGTCCATCACCTGCGAGGTCTCGACCTACCATCTGGGGCCTGCGGTCATTCCCGCCGCGCCCTGGCAGCCATTCTGCGAGTTTGGGCTCCGCCTCAAGCGCGGGATTGCTGGCGAGCTTGTGTTCCCCGCCGCCTTCGCCAATGGCTGCATCGGCTACGTGCCGACGCGCCAGGGCTTCGCGGGCGGTGGCTACGAGCCGACCCTTTGCCGAGGGAGCAAGCTGGTTCCCGAGGCTGGCGACGCCATTGTCGCCGCCCTCCTGGGCCTGGCAGGTCAACGCTGAGCGCGGCGGAACTGGACGCGGTGGGTGCCGGGTTCGAGATCGGTGGCAAGGGTCCCGTTGTTGCCGACTCTGTGAGTCCTGGCGGCCCCGTCAATCATCAGTTCGTAGGTGGCGAAACGGGCCAGCCGGGCAAAGGACAGACGTTTGATGCCTGTCGTCGCTACCTCGGCGCCAGTTTCATCGTAGCGTAGGATCTGGACCTGCCCTTCCCCCTTGGCTTCTGCGGAGATGGGAACACCGCGCACGGTCTTGCCTTCGCCTGCGAACGCGATGAGGGGGGAACCGGCCTGCAGCCGGTTGGTGCCGGGGGCGAAGAGAATCGGTGCCTTGAGGGTGAAGGTCCCCCCCTTGGTGGAGACCAGTTCAGGGAACCCGTTGCGGTCGCTGACTTGGTCGATATCGCCAGTGCAGTGCGCTCGGGTGACACGCCAATGCCGGGTCTGGCCATGGCGCATGGGCGCGGCGAAGATGAAGCGATAGCCGCCCTTGCCATCCGGGTTCACCTGGTAGCCGTCGCCCCCGTGGGCCTGCTGATCGAGCCAGACGGAGCCTTCCCAAAGCATGGGGAACGACCAGTGGGAGAAGCCTTCGGCGATGATGGGCGTGGTCTGGTGCCCACCTTCGACCGTGAAGGCCGCTGCCTCGCCCTCAGCCTGGATATGTACCGGGAAGTCGCCCAATTTGCGGCCGACGTCGACTTTGGTCACGCGCGGGCCGTCCGTGCCGTAGCGAATCCGTTCGCGCTCGGCAAGAGCGCCCGGCTCGGTGGGCTCAGCGTGGGGCATGAGCAGGAGATCGGCCTCGATCGTGTCCCCAGCCTTGATGGCCAGCTCGGCCTTGCCCACGGTGAACCAGCTGTCGCTGGTCCCCTTCCGGAAACGGGCGGACGCGAAGGCAGTCAGCTCCTCACCGCCAACCTGTCCCACCAGACGGCGCAGGAGGGTGAAGGCGTGATAGCCTTCTTGCCCATGCGTCCCCAGGAATGGGGCGTTCGTACCCAGCGGCGTGCCGAGCAGCGGTTCGTCGCCAGGCACCACGTCCTGGATCTGGGTCTGCCCCTTCTCATCCAACCACATGAGCTTGGCGACAGGTTTGCGGAGCGTATTGACATTGAACCAGCGGAAGTTCCTACGCGCATCGCCGTCGATAGCCACGTTCTTCAGCCATTCGTAGCGCACAGTCAGAAACGTGCGCATCTCGTCGGCCTGGGGGAACTCAGTGACGGTCATGGCGATGCGCGCGGCATCGTCGGACGTACGGAAATGCATGGTGAACCGGGCCATGCACGGGGCGATGGACTCGAACACCGTCTTCTCGTAGACCGCATGGACATCCTTGCCGTCGGCCCGGTATTGGAGCAAGCCCGGCCACTGGCGACAGTCGTGCTGCGGTTGGCCCGGCCAGAAGGGGCCGCTGTAGGGACGGTAGTCGGGGACGCGCACATAGGCATCGTTCATCCGCATCCAGGGAATGGTGAAGCAGGTGGTTTCCGACACGCCCTGGGAGAGATGCCAGTAGATGTGGAAGAAGCGGATGCTGGTGACTTGCTGGAGCATGTGATTGCCCCAATTCTGGAACACGTGCAGAATCTGGAAGCTATGCGTGGTGTTGGCGGGCACATCCACGGGGAAATAGGCCTCGCCGAAGGCAGAGTCGTCCGGTTCCTCGCGCTCGCCCGCGAAGTTCTTGCAGGAAAGGATGGGCGTGGGCAGCATGAAGCCGTTGTCGTCGGCCAGTACGGTGGCGGGCAGAATGCCGGCTCGTGAAGCGGCCCGGACGGTCAGATGCCGGGCACGATCACCAGCCTGAATCCGGATCGGGACGCTCTGGCGGCGCAGAGGGTTGTCATAGGCGGTGTTGAAGCTGTAGGCGCTGCCCTGAGCGATGCTGTCCACCAAATAGAGCCCGGAGGGGGCATCGTAGCCGAGCCAATGACCGTTGCGGACCTCGACCGAGCTCGCTGGCAGGGGATCGAGTTCTTCCCGGAACGTGGCCCCAGGATCAGCAAGGGCGGGGCGCACGACCCACCAGCAACCGGGACGTTCGCCGACCAGCGGCGCCGACCACACGCCGTCCTTGGCAAAGGACGCGCCAGTCACGCCAAGAACGGCTAGGCCACTCTCTTGGAGTACGGGCCGGCTCCCGACTTGCCTCACGCTGGCGGATGTCGGTGCCAACCAGTGGGCACTGACCGGACGTGGTCGCCCCTCTTGCGCGTCGAGCCGGAACTCCATGTGGAGCCGGTCGGAGTAGGTGTGGAAGACGACTTCGCCGCGGACGGGCTTCAGCCCGGGCATGGCCGCGCCGGGCAGAATCTGGACGCGGTCGATCTCGATCTGGCCGTTCTGTCCCGGGGGATCCAGGCGGAACTGGCGGAGCGCACCTTTCGTCCTGAGAGGAATCTCGACCTCATGCCACTCGTCGCTGCGCCCCACGCTGACAATGGTCACGTGATTGCCGTCATATCCTGCCTGCCCTTCCTCCAGCCAATAGACCGCCATGCCCCCGCCACTGCCGCGCAGGCGAATGCGCACGACCACCGATGGCGTCTTGGGCAGGGAGACCGGCGGGGCCTGGAAATAGGGATCGTTGCCCTCGTAACCCACGACCAATGCCCCGTCCTTGACGGCAAAGGTCTGGCACTGGTTGAGCCCCTCCCAACCCGCCACGCCGTTGGCGAAGTCCCAGGTCTGAAGCGGCTTGGCATCGACGGGCTTGGCCTTGGCGAGGTCCGCCTCACGCACAAAGGGAATGTCCAGCACGTGCGCATCCCAGTAGTAGGGACTGGAGCGCCACACGTTCATCCGGGCCTTGGCCGAACGCGCGGGCTTCCATTTCTGGCCCTGCCAGGTGTCCCAGTCGGGCACGAGACCGGTCGGACAGGCGACATAGCGGTCCCCCGCCTCGTCCACGAACCCCAGTTGCAGCCCCTTGGGCAACAGATTCTGCCCATCCATGGCTAGCGCATCGATACGGGCTGGACCCAGGCCGATCCGGCATGAGTAGCGCGCCCCTTCGACGGCGAAGCGGTCACTCTTGTCTGCATCCAGCCAGCGAACGGTCACCTGGGGGAGCCCTTCGGGGGCAGGGATAGGCTGGGCGAGCGCTGCCATGGCGACGAGTCCTCCGGCCAAGAACATACTGAACTTCTTCATGGGTGCGGATCTCCGACAGACAGGGAAGGTCGATGTGGTCGATTCCCAGTACCATGCCCGAACATTGCCCATGTGCCTTCACATTCGCCTAATCTTGCACGCATGGCCCCGCGCCACTCAGTCCGCCAGCCGGCCCCTGGCCGCGGCCAACCCGACGCCGTGGATCGCCACGGTCTTGAGTTTGCCGGTCTCGCCATGGAGAATGTGGACCGCAGACTTGGCCACGCCGAAGAACTTGGCCAGGAACTTGACGACAGCGGCGTTGGCCTTCCCATCGACGGGAGGAGCGCTGACCGCCAGCTTCCTGCGTTCCCCGAGCACGTCCCCGAACCCGGTCCGGCTGGCGCGCGGCCGCACGGACAGAGCGAGAGTCACACCCTCTGCCGTGGCTTGCAGATAGCTCAAGTTGCCAGGCACCTAGTCTTCCTTGCTCGCGTCCGGTTTGGGTGCCGCTGGTTCCTCGTCGTCTTCGTCGGGAAGATCGGCCCCGAGCTGAGCCAACACGGACTCCACACGGGCGTGTCGTTCTGCATCACTCTGTGAAATGTCCGCACCGGCTCCCTCTTCTGCGGGGGGGGGCTCGGGCAGGGGTTCTTCCTCGATGACGATCTCAGCTGGTGGGTGGTACTCCAACCCAAGCAATTCGTAGACTCCCTTGGCATCGAGCGTCTCCTCCACCAGAAGAGTCTCGGCGAGGAGCTTCAGTCGGTCGACTTCGCGGGTGAGAATGTCCCGGGCTTTGGTCTCCGCCTCGTCGATGATCCGGCGGATCTCGCAGTCCAACTCACGGGCGGTGGTGGGACTAAACTCCTCGCCGTGCCCAATCGAGCGACCGAGGAAGACGGGGCCCTCTTCCGAGGTGTAGCTCAGCGGCCCCATGGCCTCGCTCATGCCCCACTGACAGACCATCTTCTTGGCGATATCCGTGCTCTGGTGAATGTCCGCAGCCGCGCCGCTGGTGACCTCCTTGAAGATCAACTTCTCGGCCACCCGGCCCGCCATCATCACCGAGAGCGTTGCCTCAAGCTCGCTCTGGCTCTGGGTATAGCGGTCGTCTTCGGGAAGGTGCATCACGGCCCCAAGATAGGCCACGCCCCGGGGAATGATCGTGATCTTGTGGAGGGGGGTCGCCTTCGGGTTCATCACCCCCACAAGCGCGTGGCCCGCTTCGTGATAGGCAGTGATCTGCCGGTCCCTTTCATCGATCTTTCGGCTACGCCGCTCCTTGCCCCAACGGACCTTGTCGCGGGCCTCCTCGAGATCTCCCTGATCCACGCCTTCCTTGCCCAAACGAGCTGCCAGGAGGGCCGCCTCGTTGACCAAGTTCTCCAGGTCCGCACCGCTGAAACCGGGGGTGCCGCGGGCAATGGACTTCAGCTCCACGCCTTCGCCCAGGAGGACTTTCTTGGCCTTCAGTCGCAGGATTCCCAAGCGACCGCGGAGGTCGGGCAGATCGATCGTGATCTGCCGGTCGAACCGGCCCGGTCGCAGGAGGGCATTGTCCAGCACGTCCGGCCGATTCGTGGCCGCCACAACAATGACGCCGGTATTGGTCTCGAACCCGTCCATTTCCACGAGCAGGGCGTTCAGCGTCTGTTCGCGCTCGTCATGCCCGCCACCGAGCCCGGTCCCACGAGCCCGACCGACCGCATCGATCTCGTCGATGAAGATAATACAGGGGGCATGGCGCTTGCCCTCTTCGAACATGTCACGCACGCGACTGGCGCCAACGCCGACGAACATTTCCACGAAGTCCGAGCCGCTGATCGAGAAAAAGGGCACCTCCGCTTCGCCGGCAATGGCACGGGCCAGCAAGGTCTTTCCCGTGCCCGGCGGGCCAACCATCAGGACACCGTGCGGAATCCGACCGCCGAGCTTCTGGAATCTGCGGGGATCGCGCAAGTACTCGACCACTTCCTCCATCTCGTCCTTGGCCTCGGTGATACCGGACACATCGGCGAAGGTGACCCGTTCCTGGGTGGGACTGACCATCCTCGCCCGGCTCTTGCCGAACTGCATCGCCCCGCGTCCAGCCGCCTTCAACTGGCGAGAGAAGAGGAAGTAGATCAGCGCCACGAGAACCAGGATCGGGAGGAGCGACCCGATCAGCGTGGCGAGCAGGTTGGAATCCTGCAGGACCTCGCGCTTCTCGCAGGTCAGCGCCAGCATCTCGTCCAGCCGGTCGGTGTAGAGAACATTGGCGGCGAAGGGAATGTCCTCGCTCGCCCCCTCGGGCCGGTACTCGCCGGTAATGCCCTTCACGCCGCCACCAGGCTCGCGAACGACGACTACCGCAGAGACGCGACGCGCCAGAAGCTCGGCCTCGAACTCCGAGTTGCTCAGCTCCTTCACCCCGCGCTTGGCATCCAGTTTCATGAACAGCACGGCCAGTGGCACGGCGAAGATGATCAGGATCCAGAAAAGCAGCATCCTCACCGGTGGCCGGACAAAGGTCTGCTTGGGGCCACCGGAATCTCCATCCCTCTGCGGGGGTTCACCGGACGGGGGCGGGGGGGTATCGGGCATGGAAACAACCTGTACTGTAAAGGGAACGCCCCGGCCCAGCGACCGTGGGGAGTCAATGCCTCCGGCGACGCCATGCTCGCAAGCGCCAGCCTGCGTGGGGAACTGCGGTTAGCCGACGTGGCTCAGGGCTTCAGGGTCTTGACCAACATCCAGACGAACAAAACAAGGGCCACGAATCCGAGCGCGCCCAGCCCGGCCCACACAGCCACCATCGAGCGACCCGGCTCCTGCCGGAGACTGCTCCTCTTCTGCTGCATCGTGCCACCGAGGTTGGCCATCTCCTGGGTGGCAACTTCAGAGGTATCGGAGTCCTTGAGACTAATCACGGTTTGCGTGGTTCCCCCTTCGGAACGGCTACTCTCGTTGTCGAAGAGCATCTCCACGCCGCCAGCCTGGAGGATATCCCCGTTCTTCAGAGGAAGTTCCTGCCCGGAGGACATCTTCTCGTTGTTCAGGCGAGTGCCATTGGTGCTTCCCTCGTCCCGCACGGCGAAGGTGCCGTCCGGCATCACCATCACGCTGCAATGGTGGCCGCTGATGGTAGGGTCGGGGATGCAGAAGTCCGACTGGTCGGTCCGCCCCATCGCGAACTCATCCTTGCCCTCCAGTTCAAACTTCTGCCCGCGCAGTTGGGCGGAGAGCACGATGAGTTTTGGGATGCCAGCCATGTGCGACCTCATGTCTTTTTCTTGCGGGCTGCCGGCCCGCCATCCGTTCCCGCCCCCGCGCTTCCGCGCATCTGCCACCTCGGGACGTGATCGTCAGGTTAAGGTAGAGTTCCGAAGCCGGTTTCGCCAGTTTACCGAGAGCCAAAAAACGTGAACGAACCGCGCCGGGGCCTAGCTGGCCTGGGCGCCACTTCGCGGAGTCTCTAGGGATTGCCGGGTTTCCCGGCGCCTTCGCCCTCCCTGTCCTTCGCGGCCAAGGGGGCGATCGCGGGTTCGCCACGGACCTCTTGGGCAAAGGCGGGATAGCGTTTCTTCAGGTCGCGCCATGTCTCCAGAGCGCTGTCTTGGTCACCGAGAAGCAGGAAGATGCGGATTGCCGTGTGCATGCCGCGGGGGGAGTAGACGGAATCCTCTGCCAACACGAAGCACTTGACGGCGTAGGGCAGAGCCTGGTTCGGGTGTTTCTCCGCCAGCATCACCTCCGCCAGAACCCAGCGAGCCCGAGTCTTGAACCCAAGTCCCAGGCCCTCCGCGCCCAAACACGCAGTCATCGCCTCCACCGCCATGTCGTTTTTGCCCAAGCGGTAGTAGATCTCACCCAGGACGGCCCGGACCTCCTCCTTCATGGGAGCGTTCGCCGGGTCGGCAAAGTCCAACTCCCCGGCACGAAGACGTTTCAGCAGTCCCTCGAGCATTGCCCGGGCGTCGGCCATCTTGTTCTGCGCGATCAGATTGTCGGACAAGCGAAGACTGGCCCTGTAGACGGTCTCCCCCCGCCTTCGCCGCAGCAGCCAACGGGTGATGCTTTCGCTCTCGGCGTACTGGCTTCGCGCGTAGTACAGTTTATCGAGCCGGAACAGCAGGCTCTCGGGGAATGGGGGGCGCTGCGCCTCTGGCATGGCCAGGACCTCTTTGAAGACCTTCAGCGCTTCGTCGTGCTCCTTCAGCTCCAAATGGGAGACGGCGAGGTAGAAACTGGCTTCCCCCCGGATGGCACCGGCGTCGGGAGCGGCCAATGCCGCCTTGAGATGGGTCTTGGCCTGCTCGTACTGCTTCTGCTGGTAGCAGATGAAACCAAGAAAGGAAAGGAGCCGGTTGCGACCCGTGGTGATATCTTCGCGGGCCAGAAGGCTCTTGACCAGCTTCTCGGCATCGTCATACTTGGCCCTGGCGGAGTAGAGCTGAGTGAGGTGGAACATCGCCGACTTCACCGCATCCGCCTTGTCCGGGAACCGCTTGAGCACCGCCTCGAAATCGGCGATGGCAGCAAGGGTGTCCTTGGCCTTCTCGTGGGACTCTGCCGCCTTGATCAGGAAATAGGAGGGATTCTCGATCGCCTTGTCGGCGGCCAGCTTGCGCTGCAGAACGGCCGCCTCGGCGTAGCGCTCAAGCTTCTCGAGGGCCTCCGCCAACATGAGATTCGTACTCTCATAGTAGGCCCATTGGCCGACGGCGGTATCCAAGGCCTTGCGCAGCATGGGAATCGCTGCCGCATATTCCTCCTTGGCGATGTGGGCCTGGCCGCCGAAGCAGTGGGCGGTCGCGACATCCGCCGCCGTCGGGTAGGATCTCACGTAGCTCTCGGTGGCCGCAATGGTGGCATCGTACTGGCGAAGATTCAGTAGGCAGACCAGCTCCTGGAAGCGAGCCATCTGGGCGTAGGCTTTGGGCACCTTGGGATTCCCGGCGACCTTGCGGAAGACGGGCAGCGCCTCCGTGAAGGAGCCAGCTCCCGCAAAGGAAGCGCCATAGACGTACTCCAGTTCGTAGTCGAACACCTTGCCGTTCTTGGCAAACCAGGCCTGGGCGAGCTCGATGGCCTTGGGGTACTGCTCCATCGCGTAGTATGCCCAGACCTGCCGCTTGCCGGCTTCCCGGCTGAAGATGCCGTTCGGGAAGCGGGCCAGGAGCCCCTGGTAGATCTTGGCGGCGGACTCGTGCTGCTGCTGGGAGAACCGGAACTCGCCCCAGCGGTACATGGCTTCCTCGCAGACCGGATCGGCCACATGCTTCTCGGTGGCCAATCGCTGGAACAGCTTGGCCGCCTTGTCGAACTCATCTTTTTGCTGATGTCCCACTGCCACCGCAAAGAGCGCGTAGGGACGGTAGATATGGTCCTTGTCAAAGGGCTTGGCCCCCAGTTTGGCGTAGGTCTGCAGAGCCAGCTCGGGCTTGCCCACCTTCCCGTAGCACTGGCCCAGGAAGTACATGGCCGTCTCCTGCGTCTTGCTGTCCTCGTCCAGCAAGAGGCGCTTGAAGCACGCCGAAGCCGGGGCGTACCGTTCCTGGTTGAACAGAATCTCGCCCTTCCACAGGAAGAGACGGGCGGAGGACTTGTGGGTGGGCCACTTGGCCTGGAACTGATTGATGGCACTGAACGTCGCCTCCGTGCGCCCGAGGGTGCGCAGACAGACGATCAGCCGGAACATGGCATGGGGAGCATGCTTGTGCTCGGGGAACTTCTCCACGAAGTAGCGGTATTCCTTGGCCGCCAGATCGTAGAACTTGCGTTGATAGTTCCCTTCCGCGAAATCAAGCTGCTCGTCGGGCCCAAGCTCATCGGTCTTCTTGGGCTGGGCCGACAAGGAAGCCGCGCACAGGCAGAGAACAAGCGCACAAGCGACGGTTCGGGAGACTCGCGACAGGCACAAAGTCATGGGGACATAACCTCTCGGCAAATGCGGACGCCCGCCGTCAGTCGGCGGAGCCCATCGCCGCAGCGGACAGATGGGCGATGGATACGTTGGTGATGCCCAACCTGCGGCAGATATTCAGCACCCGCACGAAATGCTTGTGGGCGGTATCGGCGTCGGCGCGGATGACGACCGGCTGGTCCTTGGACACTCTGGTGACCTGGCCGAGTAACGCCTGCAGTTGGTCGGGCGTCTTCAGGAAGCTGTTGATGTAGATCTTCCCCTCCTTGTCGACATTGATCACCACCTCGCCGACCGACCGTGGCGTCCGGTCGCTCTTGTCAGCCGTCGGTACGTTGACCTCAAGCTTGTTCTCCCACTTGGCGTAGATGATCGCGGCCATGAAGAAGATCAGCAGCAGGAACATGATGTCCACCATCGGGGCCATCTGGAAGCCAGTCTGCTGGGCTTGCTGTGCGCGTTTGTTGAAATTCATCGGGGACCTCCGGCGCGGTACCGTTCTCAGCCCTGGGACACGAAGCGCCGAATCACCCGGCTACAGGCCAATTCGAGACGGCCGATGTGGCGGTGGACCCACCCTCGGAAGATCGAGTGGACAACCATCGCGGTGATCCCGACCACGAGGCCGCCCGCCGTGGTGTACATGGCCTGGCCAACGCCGCCGGTCAGAGCCCTCGTCTTGTCGATGATGCTCACGGTGTCATCAATCCCGCCAAACGCGGTCATCATGCCGAGTACGGTGCCGAAGAGACCAACCATGGGGGCGACGATCGCCACATCCATGAGATACTGGATGCGCTGCCACAGGATACCCGCCTGACGGGCGCCCTCGTCCTCGACCGCGTCGTGGATGGCCGCATAGCTGGCGGAGGCATCCCCGACGACATGCTCGGCCGCCGCACCGATGATCCGTGCGGCAGCAGATTCGTTCTCGCTACAGATCACGCGGAGAGCTTCGGCATCCCCGGCGGCGGCCGCATCCTCTGCCTGGCGCAGGAACGCCTTGGGGTAGAGGGCGCCGCTGCGGATGCTGAGGAGGTAGTAGACAATCAGGAAAAGCCCCACGAACGAGAGCACGACGATCCCCCACATGGGCGCGCCGCCCTTGCCGATGATCTCGGCCAAGGTCAGGTTCGCACCCTTGGCCGCCGCTGGTGCCTCTGCGGCAAAGGCCGAGACCGTGAACACCGCAAAGGCGAGGCAACCGACAGTTCTGCGCAACAAAGCGGACATGGCATACTCCTCTGATCGCGCCCTCAACCAATGCCTACGGGGTTGGCACAGCGGGCACGGCGACTTGCCTTCTGGACGACGAATGGACGGATGTGGTAACACTGTGTGTAACGGAGCCGCTCTAATATTGCTTGGCACTGGCGAGAAACAAGCAACTAGCCTGGATCATTCGTGCGCTTCGTCGCGAGAGCGCGTAGTGTGCTGTGGATCAGCCCGTTGTGCCAGGTTGCCGGGCGCAGGCGTGTTGGCACCCGTCAAGGTCGGCGTTCTGGCACAACGGGCTGAGACGCAGTGCAATTCGGGTTCGCAGCAGATTCGCGTGAATTAACCAGGCTAGATTGCGTTCTCGCTGTCGTTGGCCACGCCAGGCACCCCGGCCGCGTCTCGAATGCGGACATACTCGTCAAGCCGACTGCCTACGTCCCGGTAGGATGCATCGATGGCGTAGATATCCTTCAATTGGCCAAACGACTCCTCCTCGCGCCCCAGAACCTGATAGAGCGCAGCCAACTCATAGAGGACGACCAGGCGTTCGCGACTCCGCGCGGAGGTGAGTGCCAGACAGTCCAAGAACTCCCGCTCAGCCAGATCATGGAGGCCTTTCCCCGCCAAGCTGCGCCCAACACCGACGCCGGCGCTCAGGTTGGACGCGGGGTTGCGACGGGCGGATTGATAGCAGCGCAGGGCTTCGTCGAACCGCGCTGCCGCCAAGTAGAGAGCACCGAGCTCGGCCTGGTAACGTGACTCCATCGGGAATCGCCTGACTCGGTTCTCGTAGCGAGCCAGGAGGGCAGCATCCCGCTCGGCCTCGAGCTCCTCGATGCGCGCTGCCGCCAAGTCCGCCCGCCCTTCGTTCTCGCGGGCGTATTTGCGCCACTGCTCGATGTCTGCCGCCGCCCGTTCACTCAGGCAACTGGTGATGGCATCGTCCAACACCGGGTCAAGCTGCTGCGAAGCCATGCTGGCACGCTCGTACTGGGCCATGGCCCCATCCAGATCCCCGGCCTCGCGCAGCAGATCCCCCAGACGGCGCTGATTGTCCACGGTGGGCAGGTTGTCAGCGTCCGCCTTGGCGGCGGTGATCCGGACCTTGGCGGCCACCGTGTCGGCGGGCAACAGTCCAGGCCGGCGCTCCTCTTCGAGCCGCAGCGTCTCCGCCTCGTCGCGCAGGACTTCGCGGTAGCTCCCCGCCTCGTCCCAGTGGGCCTCGGCCACGGTATCCGCTGCGATCACCTGCCGCAATTCGCTCTCAATCTCGACGTCGCGAGGGCGCAGCTTCGCCAGACGGTGGAGACCATGCAGTGCGCGCTTGTGCAGATCATGCTTGCGACAGTGACTGACGTACTCCCGCCATGCCGAAGGGTCGTTGGGGCGAGAGGCCACCAGGCTCTCCAGGGCCACGGTAGCGGTCTCGGGCAGGTTGCAGGTCTCGGCCAGGCGGAACAGCCAGCCCAGAACCGGCCGCGCCGGGGCACCGCGCTGCAGAAGATCCTCCAGCAGTTCGAGAAGCTCCACATGCTGCTCCCTCCCGAACAAACGAGGGACCTGCACGTGCAAGGGCAAGAACGTCTTGGCCGCCGCGAGGAAGCGCTTGGTGGAGCTGTCGTTGGCGTGGATTTCGCGGCAAGCCGCATGCAGGACTCGTCGGACCTCCGCGCAGCCGGGCTCCTGTTCGAGGATCGTGCGGAGAAGCTCGACGGCGTAGGTATGGCGCTCGGTCTGGAACGAGGTGCGGGCGCGCTCGAAGAGCTGCTGCATGCGGGGCGTGAGTTCGGCTACAGGTCGGCTCTCAAGCATCGTTCGTTCCAGATTGCCTTTCTGGCACCAGCATCAGGTCTGCCTCGTTCCCCCCTCCGATAGAGGAATGTAGCAACGAACACGTGTCGGGGCAACCTCTCGGCGACTATGGCATGAGGCTCATGCCGTCCCGTTCGCCCCGGATCTCGGCGGGGGCGTCGACGTCGGGAACGGTCA
Source organism: Victivallales bacterium (assembly GCA_018648945.1). The sequence continues at coordinate 7,641 of JABGQJ010000020.1, read as the reverse complement.
CCTGCCAGCGGTCGATGCCGAACGCACCACGGGCCACGACCGTGCCATCGGCCTCCACGGCGACCTTGAGTCCGCCCTTCTGCCAGGGATCGAAAAGGGCGGCAACCAGCACGTCCTGGCCCTTCACCTGCGCGCGCACCTGCCGGTACCCCATCGCTTTGCCACGATTGTCCGCCGGCGAGTCCACCACGCTGGTCTCGAACTCCGTGGATGCGGCCAGAATCCCGGTCAGGCTGGCAGCGCCATCGACCAGTCGCAGCTTCCCGGCCTCGGCCTCGGCGCTGCGGCTTTGGGCCAACCAGGTGGTTTCGACCGCTTCGGGCGCGCGGATGCGGTCGATGACCAGCACATAGTCTCCTGGCATCCAGACCACTGTCCGGCGGTAGAGGTCGAGCGTCGTCCGCCGCTTGTACTCGTACATGCCGCCCGCTTCGCCCTGGGCGATCACGCCGCCGCCGGGCAGGCGAACGAGGTCGAAGAACTCGACCAGCGAGCTCATATCCACGCCGCGCAGGGGTTGGCTCCAGACGGCCTTCTTGTCGCCCCGCTGCCCTTTGCCGTTGACCAGAATGGTGTTCTGGCTGGCGGTCTGCTTGCGTTTGGCGTAGCCATCGCTCTTCAGCACCATCGTGCCACCGGCGAAGATCATCAGCGAGTTCGCATCGGGATCGTCGTGGGCCACGTTGATGTAGCGACCGGGACGGGAGTTCGCAAGCAGGGGCGCGTTCCCGATAGTCTCGGCTTGGCGGAAGCGGTTCAGGATCTCCCCGCCATAGGGACTGCACTTGAAGGACATGGCCACGGCGTCCTTGCCCCAGCCATCGCGCAGGAAGACCATCCCCAGGTCCGGGAACACGCCCACGTTGGGGAACGGCTTCGGGTCGCCGGGTGGTGGGCGGTGCCAGACCACGCCGAACCAGCCGAAATCGAAGGCCTTGGGATGCGTTGCCATGAGCTGCTTCAGCAACGCATACTCCCCCGGGTCGCCAGCTGGCCCCAGGCAGCGCCAGAGCGCGTGGTGATACCCCCCAAACGCCTTCTCGCCGGAGTCTCCGAAGCCGAAGGTATGGGTGAGGCCTGGGCTCAGGGTGTGCAGACGGAAGCGTACGGTTTCGGCGAAGAACTTGTGCTCCATCAGCTTGGTGCCGAACACTCGGTCGCAGGCATCGAAGGCCAAGACCAAGTGCGGCAGGCCGAAGATGATGTAGGAGGGGGATTCGTGCGAGCTACCGTCGTCCGCCAGCCACTCGTGGACGAACTGCAGATCCTCCACCATGCGTTCACGCAGCCACTCGTCGCCGGGGCCATCGCCAGCGATGGCGCAGACCGCCAGGGCCAGCCCGCCGTTGCGGTGCCAGCGGTGGTTGTTGGCGGGATCGTTCTGCCAGTAGTGCGTGCCCCTGGCTTTGGCCAGATGCCCGCGGTAATACTGGCGCCGCGCCATCAGCAGCAGCTTGGTGCGGCACTTCTCACGGAACTCCGCTTCCAGATCGTTCCAGAGGAGGTCGTAGCCGATGGCAAAGCCAATCATGATGTTGGCCGAGGACATGCCCGAATCCTGCTCGCCCCCGGTCTCCCAGTTCTCGCAACCGAGCAGCAGTTCCAGGAAGCCACGCGCCTTGGCGAACGACTGTTTGTCGCCAGTCAGGGCATAGTGCAGCGACACGGTGGGCAACCGCCAGAGCCCCTGCCGTTGACCGTCGGTCGCGTCGGTCAGGAAATTCCGGTGTTTGGGCGGCACGCAGGCGGCCAGGTACGCCTCCATGTGCCCGAACATGTCCTTGGAGACTGTCTTGGCGCGCTCGCGCACGGCGGGCAGTTCCTCGGGGGTGAAGAGCAGACGGGGGTGGCGCCCACGCAGGCTTTCGACCACTTGGGGGACCTGGGCTGCAGCGGGGTCCGCGGTCGGCACGACCGGTGGCGGTGGCGGTGGCGGTGTGGGCTTCACGCGCATGGGGGGACCCAGGGCGGCGGCCACATCATCTACGAGGATCGTGGTATTCTTGTCGGGTGTCTGATCGCCCAACAGCACGAGACCGGCGAAGGCGGGCATCTTGGAGGTGTTCCAGTCGAAGCGCTTGGTCCGACCATTGACATCGCGTCCGTCGCGCAGGATGGTGGCCCCCTTGTCCGGGTCGAAACGGAAGGTCCAGGTGTGCCATTTGGCATCCCGTTTGATGCCTAGGTAGCGGATCCGGCCATACGGGCTCTCCTTCGGCTTCAGATCGGTCGCCGCATAGGTTGCCCCACCGTTCAGGTACGGGGCATAGATCGCGCCGACCAGCAGCATGTGGCCGTCCGTGGTGATCAGTCCCCAGCGCGGGCCGGACACTCTTGCCTTGGGCTTGGCGGCCTTGCCGCCGTCATCCAACAGGCGGAAGCTGACGTCGCCCGAGCCATCCTGATCCCGGAACAGGCGAACGACCCGGGCGCCGGGCCCGACGCGTAGACAGCCGCCATGGCTGGCATCGGGCTTGGCATCGCCCGTCACCTGCCAGCCATCGCCCAACTTGCCATCGGCAAAGTCGGCCACGAAGTCCGCTGCCGCCGCCGTGGCCAGAGCCGCGAGTAACCCCAGGAAGCCCACAGTCTGTTTCATCGCGCACCTTTCTCGGATCAAATCGAGCCCAGCAAGGCCCGGAGGCGGGCGTTCCAGGCAGCTTGGGCCAGCTCGCCGCCAAGCTTGGTCATTGCCAAGTCCAGTCTGGTATACTCCACCGCACCGATTTCGGCAAGCGCATCGACTTTGGCCTTTGCCGGGGCCAGTTTCTGCCTGTATTGCGCCACCGACTTCGCCAGTTCGTCGCGAACGGCCGCGTTCTGTTCCTCGGCCGCCAGCTTCTCCAGAGACGCGAGGTTGGACAGGACGCGGGACAGGGAATCCTTCAGCAATCCCAGATAGGTGGCGTTGCGGAAGCCTTCCTTGCCATAGATGACGATCGCGCCGCGCCGGTCGCCCTTGCGCAACTCTAGCCCCAGCTTTTCCAACACGCCCTGGGGAGGCGAGAGGATCAGATGCCCGAAACGGGAGGGATCGTGAAAGCCATGGATCACCCGCGACCAGTTGGTCCACTGTTTGCCGTCCAGTTGCCGGTCCCGGCAGACATTGATGCCGAGCAGGGCACCGGGCACGGGCTTCATGCCGAGATCCTCCCACGGCACGGCGATCTCCAGCGTCCAGCCTGCCTGGGTGCGCCCTGCCCCCGTCTTGACCGCCGCATTCCACACGGGGTCCGTGCCGCGCGAATCGTAGACATTGCCCGCCGCATTGACCCCGAACTGGTAGTACGTGCCATGGGTATGGTCGGGGTCGAGGAACATCTCGATGGTCTCCCCACTGAAGATCGCGTGGGCATCCCGGGCCTGCGGCACCGGCTGTAGCTTGTCGAGGGCGGGCTCGTCGCAGCTCACGCCCACATAGAGATATCGCTCGTCATAGGTGGCTTTCCAGAAGGTGGGGGGCTCGGACCTGGTCTCCTTGCCGTAGAGCATGAAGCCCCCGACGCTGACCGCCTCCGCCCAAGCTGGTTCATCCAGCTTGCCATCCAGAGCAATCTCCTGCTCCGCCTTGGCCACGGTGTAGACTTTGATCTCGAACTCGTCGCCCTCGGCCATGGCCCAGAGACCCACGAGACACGCCAGAATGGTGGCAATCCGTTGCATGATCGTCTCCTTCCGCATGGTTAGGGCAACACCGTATCGACAGCGGCCAGCCTGAGCTGGGCGTTCGATAGCTTGTGGGTGTAGCGGTCCTCAAGTTGCAGCACGTAGGGCCCTGGCGCGTCGTTCAGCGCCGTCGGGAGCACAAAGTCCACGGGTCTGCTCCCCGCCACCAGATTGCGCGTGAACTGCGTCAGTTCTTTACCCCCCCTCAGCACCTTCACCCGGAAGGCGTGCAACCCCGAAGCCCCGGGAACGGAGACGCGGACCGGCACCACCGATCCAGCGATGGCTCGCGGCGGCAACTCGATCTGCGCTTTGGGCATCCTGCTGGGAGCCAGTGCATACCAACTGGCCCGGTTGGGCTGAATGGAGACGGAGAACGCGTCGCGTTTCCCGAGGTACTCCCCGGTCCGCAAGTCGTAGATGACCCGTCGTTCCGGCAACTGGACGCGCACCTCTTCTGCGGTGCCGCCCCCTTCACGGAGGAAGGAGACGATCTGCACGTCCTTGTTCTGCCAGCGAATCACTTCCACATGCCGGGCCCGCTGGCCATCCGCACCTTTGAGCTGAACCGGCGGCTGTACGCCCACCTTGCGGAAGCCGTCCATGCACCAATCTGCCAGCGATGCGTCCGTATCCGGCATGGCCAGACTTGGGAACGTGCTCCAGTCGAAGTTCAGCAGTACCGCGCGGCCCTTGCCCGCAGCCTTCTCGATCATCACCGGCACACCAGCCAGTTCCTTGCCGGTGGTGCCGCCAGCCAGCGCGACGCCGGGGTCGGTCGCCGCGCTGCCCAGCACGTCGTCCTTGGTTACCTTGGCGGCGGGCAAGCCCTTTCGAGCAATGCCGAACAAGTCGTCCAGGGCGCCCTGCTTCCGCGGCTTCAGGTGCTCGTCAAACACAGCTGGTCTCACATCGGCGATCACCAGTCCGCCTTGCGCCGCGAACGCGCGCACAACGGTGGCGGTTTCGTCGCTCATCGCCTCGGCCCGGGGCAGTAGCAACACCCGGTAGCGGGAGGCATCGAACTCGCCAAGCCGCAGCATGCGGTCGGTCACGTACTGGAACTGCATGCCCAATTCGCGCACGACCATGTGCGCGCCCTTGTGGCTACGTTCGTAGCTGCCGTAGGTGGTGCCGTTCTCGATGCTCTTGGCCATCGACGACGGGAAGGAGTAGAGAATGGCGACCCGGTCGTCCAGCATCTCGGACTTGAGCAGCAGGTCGCCCAGCCCCTCACGCACGATCCGCGTGTCCTGCAGGATGTCCGCCACCGCCGGGAAGGGCCGCAGATCGGGCGCCAGCCAGCCATGGAAGCGACCGATGCAGTCCCACCGCCACCACCAGACCGAATCCATGCCTCGCGTCACCATGCGCCAGAATTTGCCCAGCAGGGAATCGGCATCCTTGGTGTAGCCCATCCAGTTCGCCCTCGGGAACTCGCGCGGGGCGATGGAGCGGATCACCTCGTCTGCGGTGCCCGGGTAGGGGCTCCAGAAGGTGTTGTTGCGCACGATCAGGTCGATGTCATCGCCCTTGTCGAAGCGCCCGGCCCCCTCGAATCCCACCTTGGCCTGGGGGTCGATGGCCTCGTAGGCCTTGCGGTACGCCTGGCAGAACTGCACGAAGTTCCACGACTTGTAGGCCTGCCGGTCGAACCAGCGCGGGTAGTTCTTGGCACGCAGAGCTGCCGCCTCCTCGTTGTCTTCCGGGTCGGAGAGCACGATCTCGTCCCAACTCTTGAACGCGATTCCCCAGGAGGCGTTCAGGGCTTCGATCTTGCCATACTGCTCGGCCAGATAGCCCCGGTAGGCCTTCAAGCAATGGGGGGAGAGGCAGCAACCCTTGGTATCCACCTCGTCGCCAAGAGACCAAACGAACACGCCGTGCTGGCGCGCTCCCGCGTATTTCCTCGCCAGCGCCGTCACATGCGCCTGCACCGCCGCCTTATCGTTCCAGCAAAAGGGCTTCATCACCCCTTCTGGCTGGCGTTTGGCTTGGATGCGCGTCGTGTAGGGCACCCAGCCGATGTTGTGCGCGGCCACGTAGAGGGGGGGATTGCCGCCCCTCAGCTGCAGGGTCACCCCGTGCTTGGCAAGGCTCGCCTCGGCATAGGGGGCTAGTGTCCCTCTGGGCGTATCCCAGATCAGGAAGTTCCAGCCTTCACGGTTGCGGGTGGTCACCCGACAGTAGGTGTAGGCGCGACCGACCTCGCGCCCGCCGGAAAGCAGCAGGGCCTCCACGGTCAGCAACTGGGGCATCCACGGGGCCACGGGAAACGAGAAGTCGATCTCAATGCCCGACTCGAGTTCTTGACGAGCCAGCACCCGCCGCTGGGGGTCCAGCAGCCGCACGACCACGCGTTCGTTCGGCTGGGCCAGGCCGACCAGGCTCACTACGCCCCGCAACGTGCCGCCGGGTTCGGACCATTCTTCAGCCAGGGAGACGCCGGCGACTTGCCGTTGAGCCTCCACTTCCAGGGAGCGCGTCGACCAGGCCACGACCTCCCCCTTCGCATTCCGGGCGATGGCATCCAGTCGGTACGTGTCCGCTGCCAGATGCTCGGGCAACGCCACTCGCAAGGCGCCGGGTGACTGCACAGGCAAGGTCGCCAGTTGCCAGTCCTGCACGCCGCGCCGACGCAGGACCACAGCGATCTTCGCCTCGACACCCGCCTTGCCGGTGAAACCGACCTCCACCTGCGCTCTGTTGCCGAGGGCAAGGGGGGAGACAGGCTTGGTCTCGATACTCAGCCTAGCCTCTGGCTCCTTGCCTGCGGCCCAGAGAATCGACCGTCCCAGCTTCTCCGCCAACACGTCATAGTCCAGCTCCCATCCCTCGTAGTAGTCGATGGTCGGGAGCGAGCCGAAGTGCACGCCGCGCCCTTCGCCCACCTGGTACGGCGTCGCTTTCACCACGTCCTCCAGCCAATCCACGGGCACCCGGTTCTCGTCCTTCAGGATCCGTTCGTCATTCGCGCCGATCAGGACGATCCCGGCGCCCTTAACTACCGGTTCCAGCAAACGGCACTGTGCTTCGGGCGACATCCGGGTGGGGGACATGCCCAGGAACACGAAGCAGTCCCACGGTTGCTGCAAGAGCTGCAACATGCGCGCCTCGCCGGCCGCGCCGCCGTGCCAATGCTCCTTGCTGCTGTCCACGATCCGCGCCCAGAACACCGCTTCCGCATCCAGATCGAACCGCTGCTTCAGTTCCACGCAATGCCGGGGAATCATGCCGCGCCCGTTCAGGAAGAACAACACGCGGGTCTTGCCCTGCACATAGGGCCGCGCCCACGCGGTATGCGGCGTCGGGTAGTCGAAGGTGAGCGCGTGATCCACCTCCAGCTCGGCCGCATCCTGTGCGAACGACACGCCAGCGCACAACGCCATCAGACCCAGTAACCAACGAGATGCAGACATGGTATCACCTCCGTCTTTCATAGGAAACGATCAGGCTAAATTCTCGACAGCACGACCGCCAGCCGCAAGCGCCAGCGGAACGTGTGGTACTCACCAAGCCAACGGGCCAGGACTTCCTCGCCGACGATGCCATTCTCGGCATCCGCTCGCGCACTGCCCGGCGGCAGGGAGGCCAGCCAAGTTCGGGCCTGGGCCACCAACTCCTCGGTTCCCGGCACCTGGGCCGCCGCGTCAAGGTCCGCCGCCACCGTCTGCCGCAACGCGGCAAAGTCGGCCTGGCGCACTGCCGTGGGGGTGAAGTCCAGCGCGGCCAGCTGCTCCCGTGTGGCCGGAATCCGTGCCCGCATCTGCTCCAGGGCCACAGCATTCTCTTGCCCTGCGAAGTCCCAGAATACCAACCGCGCGACCCGAGTGTCCGCCGCGAAATCCACGAACGTGTGAGCCGCGTAGCCACCCGGCTCGTGCCGAATCTCCGCGCCCTTCTCCGGCCCGACCAACACCGCGCAACCGCCCGCACCCTCGCCGAGGGCGGGATCGAATACCAAATCATGATGGA
>JABGQJ010000002.1:11066-47800 GCA_018648945.1 Victivallales bacterium | reverse complement strand
AAGAGGGTCCTCAGACAGCCGCCGCCGCACCCCAAACGATGGCGGGCCCACTCCGGCACTGCGGCTCAGTTCAGGGCACGAGCCGCCCCGACTTCACCGGAATGGTGCTATTGTGTTCGCACAGCGTGCAAAGGAGAACCGACAGAACATGAAGCCGAACATACTTTTCGTCATGAGCGACGACCACGCGGCGCATGCCGTCAGTGCATATGGCAGCCGGATCAACAAGACGCCGCATATTGACCGCCTTGCCCGCGACGGTGTCCGGCTGACCAATTGCCATTGCACCAATTCGCTCTGCACGCCGAGCCGCGCCACGATTCTCACCGGGCAGTACGGCCATGTGACCGGCGTGCGCGAGTGGCAGCCACTTGATAATCGCCGCCCGGCTCAGCTGCAGAAGCTCCTCAAGGCGGCGGGCTATGCCACTGCCATCTTCGGCAAATGGCACCTCGGTCATGGCGTCACCGACAACGTGGATCGCGTCGACAACGGTGCCCCGAATGCCGTGCCGGCGGACCCGCAGGGCTTTGACTACTGGTCCATCCTGCCGGGACATGGGCGGTACCATGATCCGGCGCTCCTCACCCCTGCGGGCAAGACGACCGTGGAGGGATACGTGAGTGACATCATCACAGACCAAGCGCTGGATTGGCTCACGAACAGGGCGGATGACGAGAAGCCGTTCTTCCTGTGTGTCCACCATAAGGCGCCGCATCGGAACTGGGAACCGGGTGAGCGGTACAAGCACCTCTATGTCGATGAGGAGATTCCTCAACCAGAGACCTTCGATGACGACTACGCTGGACGTCCCGCTGCGGCCGCGGCCCGGATGCGGATCATGGGTGACCTGACCGAGAGAGACGTCAAGGGGGAGCCGCCAGCGGAGCTGAGCGGTCCGGCGCTCAAGAACTGGTACTATCAACGCTACATCAAGGACTATCTCCGCTGTGTGGCAAGCGTGGACGCCTCGGTGGGGCGACTACTCGACTATCTGGACGATTCCGGACAGAGCCGCAACACGATCGTGGTCTACACCAGCGACCAGGGGTTCTTCCTGGGCGATCACGGATGGTATGACAAGCGTTTCATCTATGAGCACTCCGTACGCATGCCGTTCCTGATGCGGTATCCCGCAGAGATTGAGCACGGCACGGTCAGGGAGGAGCTGCTCACCAACCTCGACTTCGCACCCACGCTGCTTGACTATGCGGGTGTCGTGGCCCCACCCGAAATGCAGGGCGTTTCCGGTCGTGCCATGCTTCGTGGCGAGGCATCGTCGGACTGGCAAGGCTCATTCTACTACCGCTACTGGGATCACGGCGGCCACAATGTGTGTTCACATTACGGCGTGCGGACGATGACCCACAAGCTGGTGTACTTCCATCCGCCAGAGAAGACGTGGAGGGGAGTCGTGAACCCCGAACCTCGCCTCGCCCCCTACTGGGAGTTATACGATCTCATCAGCGATCCGAACGAGCTGCACAACGCCTATGGCGAGCCCGCCTGTGCCGAGATCCAGGCCCAGCTGCATGTCGAGTTGGATCGCCTCCAGCGCAAGTACGGCGACGATCCACTCCACAGCACAAGGAATCCGAGAGGCGAGCCACCAGCTTCAGGGGACGCGTAACAGCGCCCCTGATCCGTGACCCGCAGCAGATCCCGGGCTCCGGTCCATCGGCCAAGCAGAGCGGCCCTCGGGGACGTGAGATCCACGGTACAGAGGCACCGCGCCCGAATCGGTCAGTTTCCGGGCTCTCCGTCTGCGCTCTCGGTGTCAACCGTAGCGAGGATTGCCTCCGACTCTACTTCACCAGACCGAGTTTCTTGCCGAACTTGCCGAGAGCTTTGTCGAGGGTCCAGGAGACCATCTCGAAGGGCTCCTTGACGCGGAGGACGAAGGCGGCGGCGAGGAAGGCGACCAGGCCTGCAAGGGTGGCTACGACCAGCTTGATCAGGAGTCTCACCCGGCTGACTTGGCTGACCGCCTTGGTGTTGGCCGCAAGGACGGTCTCGAAGCGCGCGATGGCTTCCTCGGCACCATTGCGGTTGGCGACCGAGGCGTCTGCGGGGATCAGGGCGAACAGTTTGCCGCGCTCGATCTCCTGCTCGGTCTCTTTGCGCCCTCGGATCGCCTTCTTGAAGGACTTGGTCACAGTAGCCAGTTCCTCGCTGTCATCGACACCGATGACCTCGCCAAGGCGAGTGCCAAGCAGTTGGTGCACGCCGGCCACGGTCATGACGGCTTCCTTGCCAGCTGCTTCGCTGTAGGTGGCTTCGGCCTTGACAAGACCGTCGGGCAGGAATCGGTCGATGCCCTTGGCTACACCGTAGGTCGTGCCCCAGACCACCAGGCCGACCACAACGAGGCGGGCAGCGAAGGAGACCGTCTCACCCAGCGGGAACATGTGCACGCTCCGCTGCAGGTAGATGCCCAGAACCAGGCTCTTCAGGTAGCGAGACACGACGAAGCCGAGGGACACGACCATCAACGCCTTGGTGGCCTCGACCTCCAGGATCACGATGAACAGAACGCTGATCCCGACACTGAGTACCGAGGAGAGGACGCCGATCACGGTCACCGAAACCATCTTCCGGTTCGCGAAGAAGCCCTGCATGAGCACGCATTCCATGGCGGCGGCCGGGAGCACCAAGATATAGCAGGAGGTGGCCAATCCCGCCCAGGTCACGACCACATGGAAGTCGGCCTTGCCACCGAGGAAAATGAGGGCGGAGACAGGCGTGGCCAGCGCGGCGATGAGAACGGCCCCAGGCACGAAGACGGCGAGTAGATGACGACAGCTCGTACTCAGGACTTCGCCCAGCTTCTCACGGTCGTTCTTGTCCACCAACTCGCACAGGAACGGGAACAGAGCGATCTGCAGGGCGTAGGGGACGAGCCACTGGATAGAGGCAAAGAGTTTGCGCCCCAGATCGTTCGCCATCAGCAAGCCCGGATCGCTCTTGTAGCGGCTGAGGCTGTAGATGCCGTTGTAGTTGTCACGCATCTTGGCAAAGATGATGCCTGCAAGCAGGGGGAGCATGAGCAAGGCACATGCCTTGACCGCTGGGTTGCGCACGTTCAACGAGGGCCGGAAGAAGCGCAGTTCGCGCAGCATGCCCGCCAGGTGGGTCAGCAGCTTGGCAACACTGCCTGCCAGCAGTCCGAAGAGAACAGCCTTCGCGCCCAGGCCGAAGATGCCCACCCCAGCAAACAGGGAAATGACAACACAGACCTTGGTGGAGGCATCGCCGAATGCCGCGAGGAAGAACCGTTTGTACCCGTTCAGCAGCATGTAGGTGGTCGAGCCGATGGACAGGAAGAAGAGAGCCGGGGCAAGCATGATCAGACTGCGGCGCAGAAGGGCGTGCCGTTCGGGGTTGTCAGTGGCGTTCCAGCTAGTGAAGAGATTGATGAAGAAGTCGGGGAAGAACATGATGGCCCCGACCGCCACCAGCAGCAAGATGCCCTGGATGGTCAGCAGGACATTGGCGAAGTCCCAGGCGCTTTCCTCGCCCCGGTCGTCCATCTCACGCATGAAGATGGGCAGAAAACTGGGGCCGATCACTTCCTCGCCGATGAGGAAGAGCGTGCCGATGACGCCGGTGAAGGCCACCACCAGAATCGGCTCGTACTCGTTGGTATCCAGAAACTGGGTGGCCATCTTGGCCTGGATCAAGCCGGCGAATTTCAGGCAGAGATGGGCGATGCCGACGACAATGCTGGCGCCGACAATGCGTTCGGCCAGAGACTTGTTTTTGGCGGTCAAAGCGCTCTTCTTCCTGTTGGTGCTCCGTAGAGGCACGCGGAACTTCATGCTTGTCCATACCGGATGCGAAGCGGAGAATGTGGCCTAGCTCCGGCCATTTGCAACGCCATGGACTGGCGGGAGAGGATCTAGGAGAGAACAGATCGGAACAAAGTCGCCCGCCTCTTCGCGAGGACCCGGGCATCAAAATCCCGCACGACGAGCTGCCGGGCAGCTTGGCAACGGGCGCGGGTCTGGTCAGGGGTGGCGCGCAGTTGCTGAATGGCCTCGGCCAACGCGCCATCGTCCCCTGCCGGGCAGTTCCAGCCCGTCTCGGCAGTGAGCACTTCGGGGAGGCCTCCGGCATCGCTTCCCACCACGGGCGTACCGCAAGCCATGGCCTCCAACACCACGTTGGGAATCCCATCGCGGTCGCCCTCGGGCGTGGTGATGCTGGGCATCACCAGGACGTCGTGCTGCCGCATCTGGCAACCGATCTCGTCGCGGGAGACCACACCGCACCAGAACACGACCTCCGCCAAGCCAAGGGTGGTCGCGAGGGTCCGCAACTGGGCCTCCAAAGGGCCACTCCCAAACAGGGACAGACGCACCTGCATGCCCAGTCCGTGCAGGCGAGCCAGAGCGTGAAAGAGCACACTCAGTCCCTTCTTCGGGACAAAACGGCCAACAAACGCCAGCTTCAGAGGGGCGCGTTCCGGCGCGACAGGCTCTTCCCGAAACTCCCACTCGGCAAGGTCGAGCCCGTGGTGAATCAGATGGACGCCCGTCTCGGACGCCCGACGATGGCGGGTGGCCCCCTGCCAGGCGTCATGATTGCAGGCTACCACGAACCGGGCCCGTCCGTAGATCAAGCTCGGGCTGAACTTGGCCAGATGAACATCGCGGGCGTGGACGCTGAGGGAGTAGCCCAGGCCAAGCTTGCGAGCCGTGGCCTGCGCCACCAAGGCGGGCAGGTCAGCAAACTCGGCGTGGATATGCTCCGCCCCCAGCGATTCCGCCAGGTTGGCGAGCGTATGCACGAGGTGCCGGTGTCGGCAGAGGGAGAGGCGCGTTCTGAGCCAGCGGGGGAGCATGCCGCCAATCGCGGGACCCTTGCCCGCCTGCCCGTCGCCGCCATGGCCAGGCATCGAGAGGTAGTGCGCCTCGGGCCACTCAGGTGCACGCTCCACATCCCCGGGGCACAGGGCCACGGGATGCAGTGGCAGGCCCAGTTCCAGCAGCAGAGCCAAATCCTGACGGACAAAGGTCTCGCTCCACTGGGGGTAGGCCCCGAGAAGGTAGATGATGCGACTCTTGTTCATAGGTGTTGGAGGCAACGTTCGGTTCGGCCCGTTGATTTGCCTACGTCGCCACGCCGCTCTCGGCCCGTGCTCGCGGCTTTCGTCGTGATGCCCTGGCCGGTAGATGGACCGACCACTGCAAGCTATGGTATGGCCTCACCACCGGGCGAACCGTCGCGACCTCCAGAATCCGTTGCACAAGGCTCTCCGCCAGCTATGAAACCCATCGTCCTGCGAGGCGTTCCCGCGCTGTCCGACTTCCGTATCCAGGCCCTCCTTGATCAGGCGGCGCAACTGGCCTTGCCCCGCAAGCTCGCGCAGATCCAAGCCGAGTTCGTATACTTCCTCGAAGCCAAGGAGCTTGTTGGCGAGGTGTGGGAGAAGGCCAAGTCCCTGGTCGGTGGCTGGGAAGACGAGTTCGCGCGAGGCGGCTTTTTCGTGACTCCGCGCAAGGGCACGATCTCCCCCTGGTCGTCCAAGGCGACCGACATCTTCCACAACTGCGGCCTGACTTCGGTCAAGCGGGTCGAGCGTGGCGTCCACTACCGCTTGCTCGACATGGCGGGGATCCCCCTCGCCCTGGCCAGCGCCACGCCACTCCTCGCCGTCCTCCACGACCGCATGACCGAGGGCATCTACACGGAGATGGACGATATCTTCGCGCACCGCGACCCCGCCCGGCTGGTCGAGGTGGACATCCTCACCGGTGGCCACGCGGCGCTGGAGAAAGCCAATACCGAGATCGGTCTGGCGCTCAGCGCCGACGAGATCGACTACCTCTACGAGAGCTACACCAAGATGGGGCGCAACCCCACCGACGTGGAGTTGGTCATGTTCGGCCAGGTGAACTCCGAGCACTGCCGCCACAAAATCTTCAATGCCGACTGGGTCGTTGACGGTGAGACCAAGACCATCGGCCTGTTCGACATGATCCGCAACACCTATGCATGTGGCCACGAGGGCGTGCTCAGCGCCTACCACGACAACTCCGCGGTGATCGGCGGCTTCGATGCCGACTGGTTCGAGCCCTCGCCCAAGGCCCCCCACGGCTATGGCTACACCAGCGACAAACTGGACATGATGATCAAGGTGGAGACCCACAACCACCCCACGGCGATCAGCCCCTTCCCCGGCGCGGCCACTGGCGTTGGCGGCGAGATCCGCGACGAGGGTGCCACCGGCATCGGCGGGCGCAGCAAGGCGGGGCTCTGCGGCTACATGGTCTCCGACCTGCGCGTGCCCGGCTTCCCCATGCCCTGGGAACGGGATGGCATCGAGTTCCCGGCCCGCCTGGCCACCCCCTTCGAGATCATGATGGAAGGCCCCATCGGCGGCGCGGCCTTCGGCAACGAATACGGTCGCCCCCAGCTCTGCGGCTTCTTCAAGACCTACGAAGAGGTCTACAACGGTCGGTTCCGAGGCTACCACAAGCCCATCATGCTCGCAGGCGGCATGGGCAACATCAAGCGCAGGCATGTGGACAAGCACGAAATCCCGGCGGGTGCCTTCATCCTCCAGCTCGGCGGCCCGGCCATGCGAATTGGCCTCGGCGGCGGCGCGGCCTCGTCCATGGATACCGGCAGCAATGCCGAGAATCTGGATTTCGACTCCGTACAACGTGGCAACCCGGAAATGCAGCGGCGCTGCCAGGAGGTCATCTCCACCTGCATCGCCATGGGCGACGACAGTCCCATTCTCAGCATCCACGACATCGGCGCGGGTGGTCTGTCCAACGGCTGTCCCGAACTGGTCGAGGATGTGGGTGCCACCTTCTGGCTGCGCAAAGTCCATAACGAGGAACCCTCCATGAGCCCCATGGAGATCTGGTGCTGCGAAGCCCAGGAGCGCTATGTGCTCGGGGTCGCGGCGGAGGAACTCGATGCGTTCCTGGCCATCTGCGAACGCGAGCGTTGCCTGGTCGCCATCATCGGCGAGACCACGGGCGACAAGCAGCTGGTCCTCCATGACGAGCACTTCGACAACAACCCCATCGACATGGAACTCCAGGTGCTCCTCGGCAAACCACCGAAGATGCTGCGGGACGTGACCCGCAAGCAGGAGGAGCACCCTCCCCTGGACACCGGCGAGATGGAGCTTGAGGAAGCCGCCAAGCGCGTGCTCCAACTTCCCGCCGTGGCCAACAAGACCTTCCTCATCACCATCGCCGACCGTTCCATCACCGCCATGGTTGCCCGCGACCAGATGACCGGGCCGTATCAGACGCCCATCGCCGACTGCGCGGTGACCGTCACCGGCTACCACGGCTACACGGGCGAAGCGATGGCCGTGGGCGAGCGCTCCAAGACCGCCATCACCGACGCCCCCGCCTCCGGGCGCATGGCCGTGGCCGAGGCCATCCTCAATATCGCCGGCACCCACATCGGGGACATCGGCCAGATCAAGCTCTCGGCGAACTGGATGGCCGCCTGCAACGAGGAGGGCGAGGACGCCAATCTCTTCGACACCGTCGAAACCGTCGGCATGGAGTTCTGCCCCAAGCTCGGCGTCTGCATCCCGGTCGGCAAGGATTCCCTGTCCATGCGTTCGGTCTGGGATGACAGCCACGGCGAGTCCCATCGCCAGGTGGCCCCGCTCAGCCTCTGCGTCACCGCCTTCGCGCCGGTCCTTGACACCCGGAAGACGGTCACTGCGGATCTCAAGCGGTTCGCCAGTTCCACGCTGCTCCTCATCGATCTCGGGGCCGGCCAGAACCGCTTGGGCGGCGCCCCGGCGTTGGCCCAGGTCTACAACCAAGTGGGTGGCGAGTGCCCCGACATCGCGGATGCCGACCAGCTCCATGCGCTGTTCGACGCCATTCAGGAGATGGTCGAGCGCGACCTGCTTCTGGCCTATCACGACCGTTCCGACGGTGGCCTCTTCGCCACTCTCGCCGAGATGGCTTTCGGTTCCCGCCATGGCCTGCGCGTGGACGTGAGTTCCCTGGGAGACCCATTGGCCGTGCTCTTCAACGAGGAAGCCGGCGTGGTAGTCCAGGTGGTCGACGGCGATCTCGACGAGGTGAGTGCCATCCTGGCGCAGCATGGTCTCGACACGCTTGCCCATGAAGTGGCCCGGCCGAGCGAGGATCTGGCCTTCACCATCGAGGACGATGAAGATATCATCTACTCCGAGCGCATCAGCACCCTGAACCGCTACTGGTCGGAGCTCACCTACCACATGCAGGCGCTACGCGATAACCCCGAGTGCGCGGAGGAGGAGTACGACAGTCTCCTCGACGAGGCCGATCCCGGCCTGGATTTCGCCCTCGCCCACGATCCGGCCGAGCCGTTCCACATCGGCGGGGCCCGCCCGCAGATGGCAATTCTGCGCGAACAGGGGATCAATGGCCAGGTCGAGATGGGAGCCGCCTTCGACCGCGCCGGCTTCGCCAGCGTGGACGTGCACATGACCGACCTGCTCGCCGGGCGCATCGATCTCGCGGGCTTCGCGGGACTCGTTGCCTGCGGCGGTTTTTCCTACGGCGATGTGCTCGGGGCCGGTTCGGGTTGGGCCAAGTCCGTGCTGTTCAACGACCGCCTCAAGGACATGTTCGCCACCTTCTTCGCGCGGCCCGAGACCTTTGCGCTGGGGGTCTGCAACGGTTGCCAGATGATCAGCCAGCTCAAGGACATCATCCCCGGTGCCGAGCACTGGCCCGCCTTCACGCGCAACCGTTCCGAACAGTTCGAGGCCCGTTACGTCACCGTGGAGATCCTGCCCTCGCCCTCCGTTCTCTTCAAGGGGATGGTGGGGGGCCGCATGGGCATCCCGGTTGCCCATGGCGAGGGTCTCGCCAACTTTGCCGCGACCGGTGACCTGAGCGTGGCCCGCGACCGCGAACTGGTCTGCGCTCGCTACGTGGACCACACCGGCCAGCCCACCGAACGCTACCCGCTGAACCCCAACGGATCGCCCGGCGGCATCACTGGCGTGACCACCACGGACGGCCGTGTCACGGTCATGATGCCCCACCCCGAACGGGCCTTCCGGAACCTGACGCTCTCCTACCGTCCTGCAGATTGGACCGGCGAAGAGGGCCCCTGGCTCCGCCTGTTCCAGAACGCCCGTCGCTTCGTGAACTAGCCCGGCTACCCCAGAAGAGGCTTGGAGGAAGCACCCGTCGTGAACTGTGGCATCGCCCGAATCCGGACCCAGTTGCGCTGGTTCTACGAGGAATATCAGCTGGGCAAGCTATTGGCCTCGCTCAGCGTGGTGGCGGCGATCTGGTTCGTGGCGGCGCTCGTGATCTGCAGCGCCGAGAAGCGCTACAGCGTGAACAACGGCACGACCCCCGAGCGATTCGGCAGCCTGGGTGGCTGCCTATGGAGTTCGACGATCTACCTGGTCAGCGGCCTGGAGGAGTTCGAGCCCCAGGCACCCCTTTCCAAGGCAGCTGCGGTGATGGTCATGATCGCAGGGGTCGGCGCTCTGGGCATGGTCGGAGCGCGCCTGGCGGCCACGTTCGTCATGCACGCCCAACGGCGGGGCCTCCTCCGCCGCCTGCCCCGGGCCAAGCTATGCAACCACGTGGTCGTCTGTGGTTGGCCGGAGCGGGGCGACCGCTTGCTGGCGGAATTGCTCGCGGCGGGAGGGCCCGCATCGGTGCTGGTCGTGGTGGATGAACACGCGGACACCATCCGCCTTCCCGACCACCGGCAGTGGCCCAGCGTCTGGGGACTGGTCGGCGACCCGAGCGACGACCAGGTGCTCAGCCGCGCCCAAGTCACAACTGCGCGCAGCGCCGTAGTCGTGGGCACGGCGCAGGAGACGAGCGAGGCAACCAAGCAGGCGCGAGAGCTGCTGATCGTGTTGGCCCTGCGCACGGTCGCCCCGGATCTGCATGTGGTGGTTCCGGCCCCCGGCGATCCAGCGGTACGACGCCTTCTCGCCCGGCAAAACGTGGAGTTGCCGGTAGTGAACGGCCTGTCCAGCCGCCTCGTGGCACACGCCAGCCAGAAGCACTTCCTGACTGACTTCTTCGAGCGTCTGCTGGCCTCCGGCAACGGGACGAACTCCGTTCATGAGCTCCCGGTCCCAGACGAACTGACCGGGCTGACGTTCCGAGACGTCCAACGGCTCCTGGCCGAGAATACGGAGATGGACCTCGCCCTGGTGGGAGTCAGGCACCCGACCACGGAAGGAAGCGAAGGCTGCTCCACGCTCACAGTGAATCCGGAACGTGCCAATGGCCGGCAAGTTCCCCTTGCGGCGGGGGATCGCCTGCTCTTCCTCGCCCACTCCGTGCCCGATCTCTCTTCCTTGGCAGGAACGGAGCAGTGATCCGCCCATTCCGGGCTTGCTTTCGCCAGGGCGACGACCAAGTTGCCTCCCACATCCCCCACGAATAGGCCCCGGTGCCATGGATCTGCGCAAGAACCTCCACGCCCACTACGTGATCTGCAACTGGAACGAATCCGGTGACACGATCGTGCGCGAGCTCCACTCTGCGGTGATTGGCGACGACCGGCCGATCCTGGTGGTGACAGACCACCCCGAGGACGTCCCCGCCGGCGAGCCGCTGGACGGACCTGACCCGTACCGCAACGTGTTTGTCGTGCCTGGTGACCCCAGCAACGACCGCATCCTTGACCGCGCGAACGTGACCGACGCCGAAACGGTCATCGTGCTCGCAGACACCCGCGACGGCGAGTACGCCGATGCCCGCAGCGTACTCATTGCCCTGGCCGTGGAAGCGGTGAACCCAGCCATCCACACCATCGTCCAGTTGCGCAATGCCCGCAACCGAATCCATCTGGAACACACCAGCGTGGACGAGATGGTGTGCGTCGATGAATTGGCGGAGAAGCTGGTGGCGCAGGCGGCAATCACCCATGGTCTCACGGAGTTCTACACGCGCTTGCTGACCGCCACCGAGGACACGAACGAGATCTACCTCGTGCCCGTGCCGCCAGGCTTCGTGGGGCGGACGTACCGGGAACTGGAACTGGCGATCATCGACTACGAGGAGGAGGATCTGATTCTCGTCGGCATCCAGACGCCAGCAGCCGTACAGCAGGAAGTAAGCGTGCAGACAGCGCCTGCGCGCCCTGCCCTCGCCATCAACCCACCAAATGCCGCACGACTGGATCAGACCAACGCCGCCTGCCACCGCGACCACCGGCTCGCAGCGGACGAACAGCTGTTCTTCATTGCCTATAGGCCGCCCAAGCTCGACCGCCTCCAGACCCCATAGATTGGAGAGAACGCATGGCTCCCAGACTCGGCATCCAGCTCTACAGCCTCCGTGACCATGTGGCTCCGGATGTATTCCGCGAGACGCTGCAGATGGTGGCTGACCTCGGCTTCTCGGGCGTGGAATTCGCTTGGCAGTATGGCGGCATGTCGCCGCGGGAGTTGGCCGACTTCCTCCAATCCGTCGGTTTGGAGTGTTGCGGCATGCACGTGCAGTTGGCGGAGCTGCTGGACCCGGAGAACGCCGTCTACGACTATGCCCGCGCGACCGGCACGAGCTTCATCACCACCAGCCTCTGCAGCCGTACCGCCGAGTTCGACCAGCTCTGCCCCCAACTCGACGAGGCAGGCCGTGTCGCCGCGACCAAGGGGCTCGTCTTCACCCACCACAACCACTGGCAGGAATTCGAACCCGGACCGAATGGAACTCCGCAGGACCTGCTCCTGGCGAACACAGACGCCGCCTTGGTGAAGCTCGAGCTGGATCTGGGCTGGGCCCGCAAGGCGGGGGACGACGCCATGGCCGTCTGGCAGGCCTGTAGCAGCCGCATCCCCCAGATCCACTTGCGGGACTACGATATGAACGCGCAGAGCGTCTGCGATGTGGGGGATGGCTTCCTCGACCCCGCCACGGTCTGGAAGCAGGCCTGCGAGTTGGGCACCGAGTGGATGATCTACGAGCAGGACACCTACCCGGTATCCCCCCAGGAAAGCTGCCGCACCTGTGCCCAACGCATGCGCGAGGCAATGGGGGAAGGGGCGTGAACGAACAACCGATCCAGATCGGCTGGGGCACCCGCGACATCACCCCCGACCGCCCGGTCATCATCCGTGGCCAATTTCATGCCCGCCTTTCCCAGGGCGTCCGCGATCCGCTCACGGTAACCGCCATGGCCCTGGGGAGCGACGACCAGCAAGCCGTCCTGGTCTCCATCGACCGCGTCGGGATCCCCGACCATATCCGGCAAGGCGTGCGGGAGCGAACCGCCCTGAGTGTCCCAGACCTACGCCCCGAGTCCATCGTCCTCAATGCCACCCACACGCACTGCGCACCGGTCACTGGGCGAGATATCTTCGAGGATTTCGGGGACGTGGTAATGTCCCCCGAGGAGTACTCCGAGCTGCTCATCTCCCGCACTGCCGAGGCCATTGCCGACGCCTGGAACGGACGGCAAACCGGCACCGTCGCCTGGGGGGTGGGAACCGCTGTCGTGGGACGCAATCGCCGCCAAGTCCGTCTCGACGGCTCGGCCCTTATGTACGGCGACACCGCCCTGCCTGAGTTCGCCAATATCGAGGGGCACGAGGACCACTCCGTCGATCTGCTCTACAGCTTTGATCCCGCAGGCAGACTGACCGGGGTCGTAGTCAACCTAGCCTGCCCTTCGCAGGTCAGCGAAAGCGAGTATCTGCTCTCCGCCGATTTCTGGCACGAGACCCGCGAGCAGATCCAGGGCCGTCTCGGCAAGGGCATCTTCGTCCTGCCCCAGTGCTCGGCAGCAGGGGACCAGTCCCCCCACCCCATGTACTACCGACGAGCGGAGATGCGCATGCTGCGCCTCCAGGGGCTGGTGGACAGCGACAACGCGCGCGGAGCCGCCGGCCAGCGCCAGGAGATCGCCCGCCGCATCACCAACGCAGTCGCCGACGCCCTGCCCGTGGCCAAGCTTGATGTCCGCCCCCACGTGACTCTCCGCCACACCACTCGCGTCTTCGACCTCCCCAAACGCTGGATCACCGAGGACGACTTGGCCGAAGCCAAGCGCGAACAAGCCACCTACCTTGCCCGCTACGAGGCCCTTCAGGACCGCCCCCTCACGGATGTCGAACGCTCCCGCTGTTTTGGTCGCCAGCGTTGGTACGGGGGCGTGGTAACCAGGCACGCCGTGCAGGAGACGGAGCCGGTCCTGCCGATGGAAGCACACATCCTGCGGGTTGGGGATGTGGTCTTCGCCACCAACCAGTTCGAGCTGTACCTGGACTACGGCATCCGCATGAAGGCACGCAGCAAGGCCGTCCAGACCTTTGTGGTACAACTGGCCGGGCCCGGCACCTACCTGCCCAGCGCCCGCAGTGTGGCCGGGGGAAGCTATGGCAGCCTCCCTGCCAGCAACCATGTCGGTGCCGAAGGTGGCGATCTCCTGGTGGAGGAGACGCTGCGCGCCATCCGCGAGCTTTTCCCCGAGAAGGAGTCCATGGCCGACTCGCCGTTCCAGATCACGACCATCGGCACCGGTGCCGTGCGGGTGAACCCCAGACGGGGCGGTCCCTGTCATCTCGTCGAAGCAAACGGGCAGCGCATTCTGGTAGACTGCGGGCGTGCCGCCGTGCATCACCTGGGCCAGGCCGGGATTCCACCGGAGAGCATCGACGCCGTCTGCTTGACCCATCTGCACTTCGACCACGTGTGCGACCTGCCTCTGCTTGCTCTGCTGGGTTGGAACAACGGCCGCGAAACCGGCCTGCGAATCATCGGGCCAATCGGGACCGAACGCTTCCTGCACCACGCCATCGAGGAAACCTATGCCGATGACATCGCCAGCCGCCTCGCCCATGGCAAGGATCCCGCCGGGCTGCGCTGGAGCACCACTGAGATCCAGGCCGATGGCCTCTGCCATCAGGCGGGCCCCCTGGCCGTCTCCTGCGCCCATACCCCCCATGCTGGGCTCCGCAACCTCAACTTCCGCTTTGATCTTGACGGCCGTAGCGTCGTCATTACCAGCGACACCAATCTGACGCCTGAGCTGGTCGAGCTATGCCGCAGCGCGGACCTGCTCGTCTGCGAGTGCTCCGGCACGCAGGAGTTCCTGGCCTCCGTCCCCTGGGGCAGTTGGCACATGAACCCGAATACGGTCGCGCAACTGGCTCGGGAAGCAGGCGTGGGGCGCGTCCTGCTTGCCCATCTCGTGGTAGAGGACTGGTCGGCCGACCCCGACATCTCCGAGAAGATGGCGGCAGCGGTCCGGCAGTCTTTTGCTGGCCCGGTGGCCATCTCGACCGATGGCGGACAGCAAAAAGTGTGCTAATGTACAACGTCTGGTTGTCTGCGGAAGAGGCCATGGACAGTTTGGAAAACGGAAAAGTACCTGTAAATTGTATCATCTTCCATTGAGCTAGTTCTGGGCTAAGGGTTCATTCCCCCGTGGCCAACTCCACAGCTACTGGCATTCCCTCCCCCCCCACCTCCACCCCCACAAGACCACGTCTGGGGACCCCTCCGATGACTACCATGGCCATATTGCCGTTCGTCAGAGCGGACGGACGGATAGACAGGGCTGCCCTCCATTCCCGCCACGGCGTCCGGTGGCTGATCTGGGACTTCCTCGTTGGCATGCTCGCCTTCTGGCTGGGCTACGTCCTCAGCCCGCACGAGCAGCTTGCTAACAAGCTGCCAGCCACCTACTACATGGTACTCGTTGGCGGCTTCTATGGGTTCATCCTCTCCCTCTGCTCCCGCTGTTCCGGCGTTCCACGACCCGAGCACACCTGGTCCAAGTACGAACTCGTGGCAACGGCCCTCCTTGGTGTGGTGATCGCCTATGTGCTCTTCTCCGCCGCCGCCAGCCTCCTGTATTTCCGCCAGTATGGACGGTATATAGCGGCTGGCGTCATGGGCATCAGCTTTGCTGCCATGATCCTGCCGCGCCTGGCCGTCCGCGCCCTACTCCCCTTCAGCCCACTGCGGATTGGGCTCTACGGCTGCATCCCGGCCTGCCATGAGATAGATGTGCTTGGCCACCATCCGTTCCTCGACGTAGTGGGTTGGTTCCGCCCAAAGCATGCGCAGATAGGGCGCAGCCAGATGGCGGACCTGCCGCTGCTCGGCGATATCGACGACCTGGATGTCCAGGGCAGGGACCGCTTCGGCCTTGATGCTGTCGTCTTCTGCATGGGGGATCAGCTGACCCATGAGGACGGGGTGGCACTCATGAAACTGCCGGCCAGTGGCATCGAGGTGTTCACTCTGGGCGCATTTCTTGAACGTTTCCATCGCAAGGTGTCGGTCGAAGGCTGTTCCGCCAACTGGTTTGCCAGTGGCACGGTGTTTATGCCCAACACCTCGGTTTTCTGCGTGAAGCGGGCGATGGACATCGTGCTGAGCCTGATTGGCCTGGCCTTGACCCTCCCCCTGTGGCCCTTCATCGCTCTGGCCATCAAGATGAGCAGTCCCGGTCCGGTTTTCTTCCGGCAGGAGCGCGTCGGCTACCTAGGACAGATATTCGAGATCGTCAAATTCCGTACCATGCGCACCGACGCAGAAAAGGACGGAGCACAGTTCGCGGTGGAGAACGATCCGCGGGCCACGCGGGTCGGCAATTTCCTGCGGAAGTCCCGGCTTGACGAGTTGCCCCAACTATTCAACATCCTGCGAGGTTCCATGTCTCTGGTGGGGCCCCGGCCCGAGCGTCCCGAGTTTGTGGCTACGCTTGGCGAGGAGATCCCCATGTACGATCTGCGCCACACGGTCCCCCCCGGCCTCACGGGCTGGGCGCAGATTCGCTACCGCTACGGTGCGAACAAGGAAGACGCGCAACGGAAACTCGAGTACGACCTGTACTACCTCCGTCACTTCTCCCTCGCCCTGGAGCTGGAGATCATCGTCAAGACTTTGCCGATGATGATGCGAGGCAGCCGCTAGGCCGTCCCGGCAACAGAATCAAGCAAAGCTCCGCATCGCTTCCCGTTGGTCGTCGCCAATGCGGCGTTCAGGCTCCTGTCGCGACACAGGATGCAAGACAGACACAGCGGCCGGGAGCAACCAAAGCGCCCCTCGCCGGCTGCGGGCTGGAACCATGCGCGAGACGACTGGGGAACTGGGCGCGCATCCCGGGATCCGGGGATTTTGGCTTCGAGCCACTGGCGCCATGCATCCCAGCGAGCCCAGATCAGGGGGCGGCAGCCAGGGCCTGGAGAGCACGGATGCGGGTCCGTCTGATCTGGTCGGCATCTGTGTGCTCTGTAACGGGCTCGCCGTCGGGGCCCGTTCCGGGGGGAACCCCGAGTCCTCGTTGCGCCAGCATCCAGAGGAGCGCATAGTCCTCAACGCCTTCGCGCCAGGCCTCCCAGCGTTTGGAGGGTATCATCTCGGCCGGGTCGCCGCTGTAGACGACGTGGTAATCGTGCCGATCGATATCATACGGGCTCCACGGGTCGGCGCTGACATCGGTGTAGGTCCAGAAGGAGTATCCCTTGACCCCCACGGCGAAGAGCCGCCAGAAGGCGCCGCGCACACTGCTCGGCAGCGTCCGCTTGCCCTGCACGCGATAGGCCCACAGCTCTCGGTTCCGCTGGGTGCAGATGGGCAGGTATCTCTCGTCCAGGCAATCGAGGTGGGGGGCCCAGACATCCACCACGCCATCCATTCGCCGCACATCGGCCGGTGTGGCCGCCGAATAGAAGTTGCTGTAGATGCGGATCTTCGGATCGGCGCGGCGGAACATCCTGCCAACGGTGACGACCGTATCGACCGTGCCGCCGCTGGGTTCGTCATCGGCACTCCAGACCATGCGGTCGTACCCGACCCCACGCTCCTTGAGACCCGCAATCACGGCCCGTAGCCACTCGACGGCCCGCTTCTCCCACACCGGGCCGCCAAAGGTCGCGTCCTCCCCCTCTGGCATGCACATGAGCTTCAGTCTCGCGGGAGGGATGAGGAAGACAAACGTGTTGGCGTGTCCAGAGTACTTGAGCGTGGCGTCGAACGTGGACCAATCCATCTTGCCCGGCTGGAGCATGCCGTCGTCCGCAAAGACAGCGCTGGGCAGCTTCTCAACCCAGGAATGGGGCATCATGGCGTTGATGTGATGCGACGCCAAGTCAGCCGCCGCAACCGCGATCCGGTCCTTGGTCAGTGTTCGCACAGGAAGGTAGGCGTAGGAGAATGTATGGATCGGCCACTTGGCGGGATAGGACAGGTTGTGCACGCGGACCACCAAGGGCACGTCCGTCGTGCGTTGCGCCCACTGCACACGAATGGCACCGTCAAGCACGGCAGCGGTCTCGCCCGTGTGGATCTCGAGCCAGACCTGCCGGGTCATGCCAGGGGAAACGTTGGTGCGTACCTTGCCATCGACCAAGCTGGCTCTGGGCAGGGCGTCGTCAATGAATACTCCCTCCCCGAACTCGACGGGGACCACTTCTCGCCAGACCACAGACAGACCAGACACGGAGCCGGTGAGGGACAGCGTCGCCTGGATGTCGTCGGTCGTAGTGTTGGTCAGGTTCAGTGCGACCTGCTCCACATCATTGCGCAAGGCCTCAACGCTCGTGAGCCCCTGCTGCGGCGCCCTCGGAGGGCAGAACAGATGGGGTTGCCGAGCAAAGGGATCGACCGGCCAGGGCACCAAGCCCTGGTCAGGATAGCGCCTGCCCAGGGCCGCGCCGAGAATGCTGTGGATCTCCCGATGGAGGGGGAAGAAGGGCGGTCCACGCCGCCGATCGAGATCGGTGGGAAGGGCGGCCTCCTTGCTCACCTTCTCCCGCATGGCTGCGGCCTGGCGGCTCGCCTCCTTGTCACCGGCTTCCCGACAGGCCTGCTCGACCAGAGCCAGATCGCGGAGCAGGATATTGCGGACCCGCAGTTGCTCGATGCGCTGGGCCAGGTCCGGGGTGAGCTCGACGATCTCGATATCGTCGAACCACACCGTGCCCGTCGTCTTGTGCAGATAGGGAAGGAACGCCAACCGCGACTGCTCGCCAACCGGCACCGGGCCAATCTCGTAGCGGGTCCACGGGAACGTCCCCCTCGCCTCACGCCCCGGCCCCAGGGAGCGGAACGAGTGCCCCGTGCCATTCCGCCCGACGAACAGGCGCACACCGCCCGCACTGGGGGACGGATCGAGATCCTGGCCACGAATCCAGCAGGAGATCATGTAGGTCTTCTTCGGCGTCACCGAGACGACTTGGTCGGCCCGGGAGTAGCTATCCTGCCGCGTCTGCGAGATCCGCAGAGACCGGGTGCCACTCCGCGAGATGTTCCCGTCGACGACCACCGAGGCACCCGCGGCCAGCGTTGCCGGCCACTGCTTCCAACCCCTCGCCCAGCCTTTGGGATCGACCTCCTCAAAGCCGCCATTGGCGACCAGCCCAATCCCTTGCGCCCCCACCATCGCTGCACACACGAGCCACGCACAACTAATCGCCAGCCTTGCCAACATTCGATGGTTCTCCTTGCCCGTATCGTCTGTCCGGGGAGCAGACACTACACAGGAAACCGCAGCCTTCAAAGGACGGCCCGGCACTCCCCCCGCCCTTGGAGAGAGAGCCCAGCGTCCGCTTCGCTGGTCACCTGCCACCAGTTTCGGTGCACCATAGCGCCTCATTGCCTACTTGGCGGTACATTGGTCCAGACTGTGCGGCGATCTTCCATGTGACGGCTTGAGGACACGAAGCATGCGCTCAACTCGATACCCGACCTGCCAAATACTGAGCCTTCTTGGGCTGTGCATGCTGGTGACACTGCCTGGGAGGGGCCAATCCCGGGCCACGCAGGAATACGAGCCCGCCACACATTTCCTCTCTTGGCCGAGGATTGCGGCCGGCGGGAAGCACCGGCTGCTTCCCATGACCGAGAAGCGAGTCGGCTTCACGCTTGGTCCCGAGGCGCGCGGGCAACGGGTAGTGGTGGCGATATCCGCGTTCATGGAATCGGGCGAGCCCAGCGGGTACAACGGCAACACGCTTGCCGTCGATGTGAACGGGGAGGTGATGGGGCTCAGGATCGGCGACCACGCGCGTTTGCTTAACCGGCCAATGGAGTTCCCGTTCGGGACGAAGACAAAGCGTTTGCAGGTTAGCGGTCGGGAGGGGAAACTCGGCCTGATCGAGAACTGGGGATCGGCGCGCTGGACCCTGCCCTGGACCTCGTCTCTCGAAGCTTGGCTCGCCTCTGCCGACTACCAGCCGGTGGGGCTGAGAGACCCGACGTGGATCATCCTGGAGATCACGGACCTCGTCCATCCCGACGCCTTCAACTACCTTCGCATCAAGAACGAGGGCAGTCGCGGCATTCTCCGTTGCGAGAACGTGTCGGTTCACTGCGAACCCAGTGCGTCCGCTGCCATCGAGGCCGCAACCCAGAAGCTCTGGAGGAAGCACTTCGGGCGCGACGCGATCATCCGCGAACCGGTCAAAGGCCGAGAATGGGCATACGACATGAACCTGATCGACAACGCCCATGGGGCCGCAGGAGGCATGGCCGAAATACAGACGATCGAGGACGCGCGCCGAATCATCGCGCCGCTAAGGAAGCAAGGCTACGACGCCCTCATGGTCTCGGGATTGCACATGCGCTACACCTACACGGATCTCTGGGAAACGCGCGTCGTGCCGTACATGACCCATATCTGCCGAGCGGCCCATGAAGCGGGAATGAAGGTCATCGACCACTACGATGTGCCCATTTTCTATTCGCGTGGCTATCCCTTCCTGCTGGCGGAGGATCACCTCGACTGGACGCAACGGGATATCCGCTACGGCACCGCCACACGCATGTACTGCATCAACAACCCCGCCTTCCGCACCCACTTCTTCGACTTCACGCGGCGGGTGCAGCGTGCCACTGGCATCGATGCCTACCAGATCGACGAGGTGTACTTCTTCGACAAGAACTTCTGCGGCTGCGAACACTGCCGCAGGCGTTTCAAGGCAGAGACCGGGTTCGAGCTTCCCCGCGAAGCCGATTCTCCGGTGTTCTTCAACAATGCCGACGCGCTCTGGCAGCTCTTCATGCTCTGGCGTGGAACATGCGTGCAGAGCTTCAAGAAGGACTTCCTGGCCTCCATCCGGCAAGAGAACCCGGCTGCGTTCCTCTCGACCTACACGACCACCTATCTCCAATCGAGCAGACGCGGCAATGCCTGGGGCAACTTTCTGGTGAGCTATGCCAACGGCAAGGAAGGCGTGAGTCGACTGCCGTTCCACGACTACCGCTACTGCCTCGCCGACTTCCGGCTGACCACCGGTGTGGCCGATGCACTGGGGCACGCGACCTGGATGCTCTGGTACCCGCTCACCGGTTCGGCGGCACGCTTCTGCTGGGGCATGTCGCAGGCGTCCGGCTGCGCGCAATGGCACAGCAAACAGTGGTCGAGCTCCGTGCGTGACCTGATCAAATGGCCTCACACAATGAAGAAGCTGGACTTCGAGATGTTCGCAGACGTGGCCGTGGTCTTCTCAGACACTTCCAAGAATGCCTCGTCCTGGACTGGGTACTATCACGGCATGGAAGCTCTCGGCTGGGGCGAGGCGATGGTGGAACACAATATCCAGTACCAGGTCCTCCACGAAAGCGCCGTAACGGCAGAATCCCTCTCTCGGTTCAGCGTCGTGATTCTGCCGGCAATGACGGTCATCGACAGCCGCAATCGGGACGCCTTCGAGGCCTACGTCCGGGCCGGAGGCACGTTGGTTGTCACGGCCAATACCGGCATGCTGGGCGAGACCAAGCGTCCCCGCCCTGACTTCCTTCTCGGCGAGATGATGAACCTGCGCTTTGTGGATGTCCTCAATGCCCCGTTCGAGGTGGTTGAAGGGGGATTCGCGTATACCCGCGACCGGATGTTCTACAAGTATGGGGCCCGCATGCTCCACGTTGCGACCCGCGATGCAGATCCCGCAAGAAGCCGGGTGCCAGTGCATTTTCGGAAGGATGGGAAGACATACCCCGGCATCGTGGCATCGACATACGGGAGGGGCGAAGTGTTCACGATTGCCACCTTCCTGGGGGTGAGCAACTACCAGATGGGGCTTCACGAAGGCCGCAAGAACATCTTCAAGACAAATCCGGACTCCGCCAGCTTCATGGCGGACACCTTGCGCACCATTCTCGGCAAGAACGAACGCGTAGTCCCCGTCGATCTGCCCCGCAAAATGGTCTGCACATCCTGGCTCAGGAAGAGCAAACGGGATGAGATCAACGTCCATTTTCTGAATGTCCATGACCACAAGCCACTGGGACCGGACGAGGCGGGAAAGCGGCGGCAGATCCGCTTCCCACTTGTGGACCGCGAGATGACGCTCCTACTGCGCCGCATTGCTGTGGATCGGGCCGTGTTCCATTCGCCTGACACAGCGGAACCGGTGCCCTGCCGCATTGACAGGACGCCGGACGGAACGCGGGTGACCATTCCGGCCGGGAAGATGAAAATGTACGGGTTGCTCAAGGCGTACAGGACCAAGTAGCCTGGCCCAGGCAATCCACATGAGGTACACGATGAGAACCAAAGCCGTTTCCCTGGCCGTTGGCGCAGCATGTGTGATCGCGACCTGGGCTGCACAGGCCGACACGATCACAGCTGGCCCGTTCTCCGTTGACGTATCACGGACCTTGACGGTTCGCTACGATGGCCAGATCCTGTTCTCCGGTGACCGGTGTGCCGCGTATCGCGGCCTGAAGCCGGATGCACCCGCCCTCGTGCGCACGCTGGAGAAGGGAGTACTCTCCCGCAACAAGAACTGTGTGACGTTCCTCGCCCGGGATGGGCGGAATACGTTCCGTCGGGAGGTAATGGTCACGCCGGAAGCCTTGCACGTGACCTACGAGATCCAGGTGTTCGGAGCGACTGGAGGAACGCATCTTCAATATGAGCTCCTGTCGCCGGCAGCGACCCTCGATGGTTCCGCCTACAAGGCGACAACGGGGCTTCTCCGGCGGGCGAGAAAGACGGTTGCCGGGGCAATGAACAGCAAGAAGTCAACGCCCTTCCAGCACCTCCTCCGGACCTGTGTCTACCTGACCCTGAAGTCCCCGGCGCTGGCCTGCACGATGGATTTCAACCCGATGGGCTCTTGGCAAGGGACCAGCAACTACGGCGAGAGCTGGAGCACGTCTCTCTACCATGATGGGGAGAGGTATCGCTTCTCGATGCTGTGCAGCAGCGCCCGGAATGGGGCCACCTTCACTGGCAAGATCATCATCCGCCCGGGGGCCAAGCCCTACGAAGCCCTGCACCGAAATGATGCGCTGGCCTACACCACCAGCTTCCCCACCACGCTGGCGCTGAATTTCTCCGAGAACGACGCAAGTGACAAGTACCAGCTCTGTCCGCCTGCGACGCCGAATGGCAAGCCCTTCCGCTGGCGAGAACCAAAGAACGTCCGCATTGTCCAGCGCGCAGCCGGGGGCCTCCTCCGCCGCGACTTCGCCACTGCCACGGACGGCGCGAATGACGGCGTCCTGGAGCTTGAGCAACCTTCAGGTCTGTACCTGATGACGCTCAATATGCACGACCCCAAAGAGGATACCGGCCCCTTCGATGTGATCGGCCCCGACGGGCCATTGCTGCGCGGACTGCGTGTTCCGCAGGGGCGGTTCCTGGACAAGACGATCGCGGTCCGTTTCCGGAAGGGGAAGGCCGCCTTGCGGTTTTCTGGCAAGTGGAAGATAAACGCCCTGGCTCTCCAGCTCATTCTCCAAGAACACGAGGACTTCATCCTGGAACGCCCATACTGGAATATGGGAGCTGACCTGCACGCCCCCCCTCGGCCAAACCACCGGCCCTGAAGCGCTCCCTCGCCAGAGATCTGTCTGACCCCAGACCGGGAAGGCGGCCCGACTGAAACACACTGGGCCAATCCCGGCAGCGCCGGCTGAAGGCTGGCGCGTACGCCTGGGGGCGGGTACATGCGAACACCAATCTCCGAGCTTCACCTACGGCGCTGCCCCACATCCTGGCGAACTGGGGGGGACTCAGCCCTGGCGACGCTCCGCCTGTTGCGAAGCGGTACGGGAGATGAACTGATCCAAGCGATCCAGGACGCCCTGGGCCTCGGTCTGGAGGATCATCGCGAATGCCTGAGCATCCTCCAGTGTATCAGTGTCCACGATGTTCTGCGCCAACCCGAGCACACTGCTGAGTGGCGAACGCAGTTCATCCTGTGCGTAGTCGGCAAAGCGCTCCCTGGAGCTCCGTGGCCGCGCGACCATGCGCTTCGCCTCCTGCGCCTGAGCGTTCTCGCTGCGCTTCTCCAGCGCCTTGGCGATCGTCTCCAGCAATTCACTCACGTCGAACGGCTTGCGAAGGTAGGCATAGGCCCCAAGATTCATCGCCTGAATGGCCGACTCCTGGGAGGGCATACCAGTGAGGACGATGCACTCAGTCTCGGGCGAGCAGGCCTTGATCTCCTTGATCACGTCCAACCCTGTCATTTCCTCTTCGCCCAACCCGAGATCGACGATGGCCACGTCATGCCTCGTTTTCCCCGCTGCCGCCACTGCCTCGCCGCCAGTGGCCACCGGGTCGGGCGAGTAGCCGCGCAAGCGCAGCAAATCCCCGAGAACTTTCCGAAGACTGCTCTCGTCGTCTACAATCAGTACTGTCCGTTGGTCCATAGGAGGTAGTTCCTCACCGGAAGGTTGCCTTGCCCACATTCATACTATCCACAAGAAAGGGACCGGATGCAAGGCCACTCGTTCCACAGCCCGCCATAAGATGCCATGGGATCCGGTTCCGCTCTAGGCGAAAAGCTGGCGGAATCTCCCGTATGCCTCGTCCCATTCAGCCCCGTCGGCTGGCAGGAGCGTATTCGTGTCGGTGGAGGCGGCGATAACGCACCGGGCCTCCGCAAGATCGGCCAACTCACCGGTCGCCATGGCTTGGGCAGCGATGTTGCCCAAGGCCGTTGCCTCCACGGGACCCGTGATGACAGGCCGACCGATGGCGTCCGCAGTGTACTGGTTCAGCACCAGGTTCTTGACGCCGCCGCCAACAAGGTGGAGAATCTCGATTCCCTGGCCGGTGATCTCCTCGATCTCGTCGAGAGCCATGCGGTAGCGCAAGGCCAGCGATTCGAGGGCGCAGCGCATGATCTGACCGGGGGTTTCGGGAACCGCCTGCCCGGTCTTCCGGCAGAACTCGGCGATGCGCTCCGGCAGGTTCCCGGGGGCGACAAAGCTCTCGTCGTTGGGATCGATGAAGGAGCGGAATGGCTCGGCCTCGGCGGCCATCATGTCCATTTCGTCGAAGGTGTAGTTCTGCCCCTGGCGGCGCCACTCCGACCGGGATTCCTGAATGAGCCACATGCCCATGATGTTCTTGAGGAAGCGGATCTTGCCGCCCACGCCGCCCTCGTTCGTGTAATTGGCGGCGAGACCGGCATCGGAGATGAGCGGCTTGTCCAATTCCACCCCGAGGAGGCTCCACGTGCCGCTGCTTAGGTAGGCCCAGGATTTGCCGGTGGTAGCCGGCACGGCCGCGACCGCCGAAGCGGTGTCGTGACTGCCCACCAGGATGAAGGGCACTGGGTCGCACTTGAGTTCTTCGCAGATGGCCTCGCGCAGTTCGCCGACCACGGTGCATGGCGGCACGATATCGGGCAGAATGGCCATGGGGAGGTCCAGGCCCTCGATCATCTTCTTCGCCCACGTCCCGGTGTTGGCGTCGCAAAGCTGAGACGTGCTGGCAATGGTGTACTCTGCGGACGCGTTGCCGCTGAAAAGGTAGGTCAAGGCGTTGGGCATGAAGAGCAGCTTCTCGCCCGTCTGCAGCGACGAGTCCCCATCCCGCTCCATCGCCACCAACTGGAACACGGTATTCAGATTCATGAATTGGATGCCGGTAGTCCGATACATCTCATCGCGTGGAACCTTGCCGAACGCATAGGGGTAGATGTCCGTTGTGCGCGGATCGCGGTAGTGCCGCGGGAAGCCGACGAACTGGCCGTTGCCATCGATCAAGCCAAAGTCCACCCCCCACGTGTCGATGGCAATGCCAGAGATCTTCACGCCCTTGGCCAAGGCGTTCGCCAATCCCTGCTTCAGTTCGGCGAAGAGCCCCAACAGGTTCCAGAACAGTCCCCCGTTGATATCGACCGGGCCATTGTCGAACCGGTGCAGCTCCTCCAGCTCGATCCGCCCGTCCGACAGCGTGCCGAGGATTGCTCTTCCGCTCGATGCCCCAAGATCGAAGGCCAAGTAGTGCGTTGCCATGCCAGAATATCTCCTGCTGCTAAGAATTCGGTGGACTCCACCTCAACGGGCACCGGTCGCCGACACCTGCCCGCCGGCCAGGACTGGGGAGGGTTGGTCGTCGGACATATCGAGCCAGAACTGCGAAAACGTACAGGATTCCGGGAAGAAGTCGAGCACGTTGATCTTCCCTTCCATGGTCAGCGAGCCGGCACAGAGCTCCATGCAGGCCGAGTCATCCCGGCGGAAGGCCTGGTGGATGTGCCCGCACAGAGCCACGTCATAAGCCCCGGATTCGCGAAACCGGACCAGTTCCTCCGCGCCAGCCAAGCGTCGGCGGCGGGACAACTCCCGACCATCCGCCCGAAGCAAGGGGAAATGCCCCACCAGGATGCGGGCCTCACCATCTCGCCGGGGTGCGCCTAGCTTCTCGCCAAGCCAATGCATGGTATCCGGCTTCAGCCGGCCGGAGGACTGCCAGGGCGCACTCGGACCGGCCTCGTCCAACAGCAGCATGCGCAACCCCCGATCCGTCACCTCCTGCGGGAAGCCATCGGTCCCCCGATCACCGTTGAGCGCCACGCATGCCTCCGCCAAAGCCCTGCGGCAGGTGACGTCGCGGACGTAGGCATCGTGGTTCCCCGGGACATAGATGGAGCCGCGCAACGCCGTTGCCATCAGCGGCTTCACCGCCTGGCAGGCAGCCTCGAACTCGGCCGGGGATCCGGTGGTCGTCAGATCCCCAGTGCAGACGACCCAGTCTGGAGCCAACGCGGCCATTCGTGCCACCGCCCTCTCCAGACGGGATATCTGAACATGCCGCCTGCGGCGGAGCAGATGATTCGCGCAACCGAGGGCGCGCTTGTCCAGAAGGGCGCGCCACGTACCTGGGGAGCTCCAGAGGTGCAAATCCGAGAAATGGGCAATCCGAACTCTCAAAATGGTCCTATCGAGCAATCGCGACGAAGGGAATGGCAGACGTCTCTCTCGTGGTGCCACAGGGCGGGGACAGGAATGCCGCAGAGACACACACGGGACGGACAGGCATGGCGCACGGTCACTTCTCCGCCTTCGCGGCCAGGATCTCGATCTCGGCAATCAGTGCTTCGACACCGGAGACCTTGCCGAGCAGTTCCTTCGCGTAGGGAAGATACTTGGCCCGACTGACCAGGAATGCCCCGAACTCCCGGTCCAACTGCTCCTTGCTCACGCTCTTGTCCGCCTTCGCCAAGTGGTCCAGGAGGTAGCGGATCACCCGTTCGACGTTGGGATCGGCCAGCTTCACCAGGAGCTGTTTCTTCTCCTCCTTCCGTTTCCCCTTCACCCGACGCACGATCACCATCTCCGCATCAATGGTCTTCGGACCGACAAAGGTGACCGTCCATCTGCTTCTGGGGGTGGGACCGGGGAGCTTCGCGCCAGCAAACCTCTCCTTCGAGTTGTAGACGCGCTCGTAGAGCTTCTTGGCGGCGGCAATGCACTGCTGCTTGCTCTGGGCCCACTCTGCAGCCTTGGGCTGGCCGCTGGAACGAACCATGGCGGTGAACACCCCCGCCGCCGCATCATAGTCATTGGCCCGGCACAGCTCCACGGCCTGCCACCGCAGTTCATCCTGCTTGGCAGCCACCTTGGCAGCTTCGGCAGCCTTGCGTTCCGCCGCTAGCCGAGCCGCTTCCTGGCGCTTCGCCTGCTCTGCCTGGTCGCGAGCACGCTTCTCCGCAGCTTCTCGTTCCTTGACGGCAGCGGCAGCCAGTTTTTCCTGTTCCTCCTGCCAGACCGCCAGCTGCGCGGTCTTGGCGGCGCCCCGGGCTGCCACCAGGTCTTCCTCGACCATGGCCCCAGCCAGTTCCCAGAATTCGTCCCCCAGACTCCCGAGATCCCGTTCCTGCGCGTATTCCGTCAGCTTGTCGGCCACGTCGGTCGCTGCCGCACCATCGGTCTGCAACTGGCGGATCTGGGCCAGTTCCCCGCCTTCTTCGGTCGCCCCGTCCGGCGATTCCGCCATTGCCGGTGTGCCACCTTTCATCACCAGGAAGTAGTACGCAGCGCCGCCGCCAACGGCCAGCAAGAGAACCATCGCCAGTAGCAGCGGAGCGCGTTTGCGAGACGTCTTTCCGGCCGACGGGCTCTGCGCCGGTGCCGACGATTCCCCGCCCTCAGCCACGTCTCCCGCCATGCCGACAGAGGCCGACTCAGCGCCTGCGCTCCCCTGCGAGCCACCCAGCCGGAATGACTTCTTGCCCGACGGTGGCTTGGCCGACGGGACGGGGGCTTCGCCCGGCTCCATGTCCTCGGCGTTCTCCAAATCAATGGGTACCTGTGCCCCGGGGGAGGCCTGGCGCACCGGTGCCTTGCCCCGCCCCACGCGGCGCAGATCCTCCAGCAGTTCAGCCGCATCCCGGTAGCGATGGGCCGGGCGCTTCGCCATCATCACTTCCACCACGTGAGCCAGCGGCGACGGCACATCCGGCGCCACCTCAGCCAGCGGGCGCAGCGGCTCGGTGAGATGCTTGCCAGCGATCTCCACGGGGCTCGTACCCGAATAGGGGAAGTCCCCGGAAAGCATGTGGTAGAACGTAGCCCCCAAGCTGTAGATGTCAGCCCCGGTCTGAGCCCGTTTCCCCAAGAGCTGTTCCGGGGAGATGTACTGCGGCGTGCCATGCACCTCGCCAGAGGCCTCGCCACTCTCGCTGCCCAGGCGCGCCAACCCCAAGTCAGCCAGTTTCACGGTGCCGCCAGAGGTCAGCATGATGTTGTCGGGCTTGAGATCGCGGTGGACCAGCTGCTGGTTGCTCCAGCCAAACTCCAGCGCTTCCGCGACGTTCGTCACGATGGCAAGCGCCCGTTCGGGCACCATCCGGCCGCTGTGCACCAGAACCTGCTTCAGGGTGCTGCCCTCGACATACTCCATGGCCAAGTAGTGCACGCCATCGTCTTCGCCGACCGCATAGGCCTGGACGATACTCGGGTGGTTGAGGTGGGCGGCGGCCCGCGCCTCGCGCAGGAAATTCGCCACATAATGCTCGTCCTCCGCGAACTGCGAGTGCAGAATCTTCACCGCGACATCGCGATCCAGCGAGACTTGGTGGGCCAGATAGACCGTGCCCATGCCGCCGCGCCCCAGCTCCTCCCGAAGCACGAAATCCCCAACAACGGCTCCGGCGGCCAGACGGTTCTCCGGAACTGCGACCGCGCTCCCGCAATGGCCGCAGGCCACGGCCTCGCCTGGTTCACAGTCGACGATTTCCAAAATGCCTCGGCAGTGACTACACTCGAATCTCACGTGTTGCAGAGCCCCAAATGATCGCGGTCGCACATGACAGGAAGGGAACGTCATATATAGTACGTGCATCTCCATATTCGGCAACCGCGCCCGGCGCTTTTCCGAGCAGTTGCCCACAGTCCTCACTCCAGGGAACGCAGCTATGATCGTCACAACCAAGCAGTTGTTCGAGTTGGCCTACGGCAAATACGCCATCGGCGCCTACAACATCAACAACGTCGAGCAGTGCAAGGGCCTCTTCGAGGGCGCCCTGGCGCTGGATGCCGACGGGAACGTAGATTGGGACAAGGCCGCCCCCTTCATCATCCAGATCAGCAAGGGTGCCCGCGCCTACACCAACAAGACCTTCCTCGAAGGCCTCATCCGCGCTGCGGACGAGATCTACCCCGACGCCGTCTTTGCCGTCCATCTCGACCACGGCGACGAGCAGACCTGCTACGACTGCATCGATAGCGGCTTCTACAGCTCCGTGATGATCGACGCCAGCCACGAGGAGTTCGACGAGAACATCGCCATCTGCAAGCGCGTTGCCGACGCCGCCCATGCCAAGGGTCTGGTAGTCGAGGCCGAACTCGGCAAGCTGGGTGGCGTGGAAGAGCATGTGCAGGTCGACGAGGCCGATGCCAAGCTTACCGATCCCAAGCAGGCCAAGGAATTCGTCGAGCGCAGCGGCGTCGATTCGCTCGCCTGCGCCATCGGCACCAGCCACGGCGCCTTCAAGTTCTCCGGCAGCCAGGGACTGCACTTCGACGTGCTGGCCGAGATCCAGAAGAAGCTCCCGACCTTCCCCCTCGTCATGCATGGCTCCAGTTCCGTCCCCCAGGACGAAGTGGCCCGCATCAACGCCGCCGGCGGCAAGCTGGCCGGTGCCAAAGGCGTGGATGCCGATGAATTCGCCGAAGCCGCCACTCTGGGCGTGACCAAGATCAACATCGACACGGACGGTCGCCTGGTCTGGACTCGCGTCCACCGGGAGTATTTCCAAGAGAATCCCGAGGGCTTCGACCTCCGTCCCCCCGGCAAGATCTTCATCGCCGAGTACGCCAAGTTCATCACCGCCAAGAACGTCAAGCTGGGCAGCAGTGGCCAGCTCAAGGCGGTGCGCGAGGCCCTCGGCCTCTAGGGGCGATTCCCGCCTCCCCGCACCGTCGTGGGGGACGCGTTGATACCTTGCGCGCGGGGCCGTTCCCATTGGGGGCGGCCCCGCGTTCCGTTTCCACCAGGCAGTGTGTCACCCCATGCAAGTTGCCGTCTACGTCACCCACGAACAGGTGCCAGGCTGGGATTTCCAGGCCCGGCACGCAGTCGCGCTTGAGCAACTGATCCCGAGCCTGAGCGTCCGCATCTGCCGCGACGCACCGACCTTCCTCGCCGCCCTCCCCGAGGCGGAGCTAGCCATCGTCTGGCGCTTCCGCCAGGAATGGCTGGCACAGGCCCCCAAGCTGAGGCTGGTGGTCACGCCCGCCGCCGGGCGAGACTACTTCTCGATGGTCCCGCCTCCTGCTGTGGAGGTGGCCTACGGTCGATTCCACGGGACCATCATGGCCGAGACCGTCGTTGGCATGCTTTTGGCCATGTGCCGCGGAATCCTGCCCGCAGCCGCCCGCCAGACACGCAGCGCCTGGCCCCGAGCCGAACTGGCTCCCCGGATGACGCTGCTGCGCGGCTCGCACGTGGTCATCCTTGGCTGCGGGCACATCGGTTGCCACATCGCGCGCCTCCTGAAGCCCTTCGGGGCGCGCCTCACCGGCATCCGCCAAAGCCCTGCACCGCCCCCGCCGTTCTTCGGTAGCGCCGACCGGATCGCCACCGTCACCGACCTGGACCAGATTCTCCCCGCCGCAGATCATCTGGTGCTCTGCCTTCCTGGCACGGAGGGAACCGACCGCCTCATCGACCGGCGGCGGCTCGCCCTGCTGCCCCCCACTGCCACTCTGTGCAACGTGGGGCGCGGCAACGCACTCGACGAGGAGGCGCTGGTCGCCGCCTTGCGCGGGAACCGGCTCGCCGGAGCCAGCCTTGATGTCTTCCGCGAGGAGCCATTGCCCCTTCCCTCGCCGCTTCGCACGTGCCCGAACCTGTGGCTCATGCCCCATGCATCCGCCATTGCTCCGGACTACCTCGACCTCTTCGTCGCCGAGCTCGGGGAGCGTTGGCAGGCAAGGGAATTCCGCCTTGCCCAGGAGAGAATGTAGATTCCTGTCCGTCAGGCACCACCATTCTTGGGTTTGGCAGTGCCTGTTGGTCGGGAGGGGCTATATTCAGCGGTTCGACGGGTGGCTCAGCTCCAATGGGAAACTGAGCCAGACAAGACCACCACGGAAACGACTATGCCCCAAAGTCCCGAATCAGCTGCCGAGAAGAGGCGGGCGCCGATCAACTGGAAAGCGGTTTTCAAGAGCCAGGAGGTGGACATCCTCTTTGCTGGGCTCTTCTGTATCCTGACGTTGCTGGTGTGGTTCCTCTGCCTGCAGTATGCGGACGGCCCGAAGGCGAGAAGAATGCTGGTCGTGATCACGACCCATGTCTCCGCTGGACGGGCCGCCGGGGTGGCGACGGCAGCCGCCCACAACCACTTCTCCCAACTCGAAACCATCGTCCTCGGTTCACTTATCGAGGGAGCGGTGGTCTGCCTGTTCTTCGCCGCGTTCTGCATGTCCTGCAAGAAACTCATCCGCCTGCCGTGGCTGGACTCTGCCATCCGCAACGTTCAGGTCTCGGCCCGGGAGCAACGGCACCGCCTGCTGGGCTGGGGCATTCCGGGGCTGATTGCCTTCGTCTGGTTCCCCTTCCTGATGACCGGCCCGGTGGTGGGCTCGGTCATCGGCTACCTGCTTGGCATGCGCCCCTGGATGGTGGTCTCCGTCGTGATGTTCGGAACCGTCTCCGCCATCGTCTCCTGGACCTTCCTCATGCACATGCTGAATGGTTGGATGCAGAGCGTCAATCCCCTTGTCCCAACCGTGTTCGTGGTGATCATCCTCGGCATCGTCCTGACCACGCGCCTGCGCAAGCTGCGCCGAAGCGGGGGGGCGGCGGCAGGTACGGGGACGCTGCCGACACCGCAGGAACCAGGCCCCGGCCCCGCGCCCAACCAGACCGACAGCGACGGCAGTGACAAGTAGTCGCCGACCCGTTCCGCAGTCACCGGCGATCCATGGTCGATCAGACCAGATCAGGCTAGCGGAATGAGGGGCCGGTCTCTTTGCGGCTGCGATCATAGCGGAACGCCACCGTCTGCTTCCCCTTCGGAGCCTTGCCATCGTGCCCCGCGAAGCTCCATTTCCAGTCCCATTTCCCCCTCGACTGCCAAGCTTCATACCGCCACGTCCCTTTGTACGTGCGCGAGCCGAACTTCGAACTGTGGTCCTTGACCTCGATCGACAGGCGCAACCCGCCCTTGCCACCAGTGACAGCCAGTTCGGGGTTGCCCTTCAGCTTGATCGTCTGGTTCTTGCCGGCCTGAAACACCGTCTTGGGCACGTGGAGGGACATCTGGACTCGCTTCTCGTCGTTCGCGTCAAAGAGGACGCTCCCGCCACTGAAGTCGACAGTCTGCCGAGCGGGGAAGGTCACCAAATCGTGCTGCTTCTTGCTCTTCTCACGCGTTTCCGCCAAGTTCTTCATGAACTCCGCCACGGCCACGGCGTCACCGTTCACGATGCTGGGTTGGAACTCGTACTTGTCGCTCGTGAACACCGCGTCGGTGCGGGAATCGGCCAAGGCCTTCTTCGCGATCCTCCTCCCTTGGGCGACCAGTCTCACGACCGCGTTAGGCTCCTTATGCGCGCCGACTTGCTCAGCGAGACGTTTCATGTCAGCACCGGACAGCTTCTCGTCGCGCACGGCGTCAAGCTCCCACAGCCCATACGTCCCCAACTTGCCCGGATTGACTACGGTGAGGCCGCCTGGCCACATGGGAACGCGGCCCTTGATGACCTTGCCGCCCTCCTTCGGGGTCAGCGTTACGGTCTGGGTTTCGCGCATGCCCACGTACACCTCGAAGCATACAGAGGTGCCGGGATGGATCTCCTTCTTCATCCGCCGCCAGCCGAGGGATGCGATGCACACGCTCTCGCCGTGGTTGTAGACGACCACATAGGTGGGGGTACCCCGCATCTTCGAGATCAGCGGGCCAACCCCCAGCCGGAACCCGAAGAACGCAACGATCAGGAACCAGAACAGCTGGATCGGGATGTTCACTCTCGGCCCCAGGCTCGAGTCGTTGCCGGAAGCGCGACGGAGGAGCAGACGCAGGCCGGTGGCCTCGGCGCCGCCCTTCTTCTCCTTGGCCTTCCTTCTCTTCTCCCGCTTCTGCGTAGGCAGGTGCTTCTGCTCCTCGTCGTCGAGCTGAACCTTCTGGATCGGCTCGATGTCGTCGAAGGGCAGATCCTCATCCTCTTCGTCGGACCCCTCTTCCTTCGTTTTGAGCCGGAGCTCGGGCTTCACCGTGGATGCGGCCAAAACGCCACCGCCCATCACGTCGGTCACGGGACGCCAGGTCATGCCATCCCAGATCAACTCCGTCTCGGTGAACTCACCGGCCGCCACCAGGCGCTCCACCTCTTCCCGAAGCATCGGCACGCCGTCCTCCGACTCCCCGGACCGGAAGACCAGAGCGACACGAGGGTCGGAATCGGCGGGAATTTGGTTGCCCTTGCCACAGGCGGTACACTCCAATGTGCCGCCCGCAAAATTGTCCTCGACGGAGTAGGGAGAGCCGCATTCGCAGGCGAACAAAATCATCGGGCCGAATTCCTCGTCATCGAATAATGTGCGTGTCTCGACGATCACTGGTCTCATCAGTATACGTGCCAGCCAGGGATACGCAAACGCTCCAGCGGGAGCCCTGGCGACCAACCTCCTATGGAGCAAGACGTTGCGTTTCTGTCCACCGGTTCGCGCGGAAACAGGCCAAGCACGATTCCGCTTTCAAAACGCCTGCGGCTGGCTACAGTGTGGCAGGTAGCCGGTAGAATTCCCAGGAGCCTCCATGTCCGACATCCGCCCTCTCCTTCCGTCCCCCACTGGCAAAGGCAGCCGCTTCGCGCTCTTCATGAGCGGCAGCGGCACCAATGCGGAACGGGTCATCGAGCATCTTGCCTCCCTGGCTGGCAAGGTCTCCTGCGAAGCCGCAGTGATCGTCACAGACGCTCCCGAGACCAGCCGAGCCGCGGAACTTGGACAGACCCATGGCCTGCCGGTCATCGGACACGACATCCGCGCATTCTACAGGAGCCACGGCGAGACTCGGGTCTCCATTGCCACCCCGCGCGGCCAGGAGCTTCGACAGGTCTGGACCGACCAACTGCGCGCCAAACTGGCAGACACGGCAGTCGATTTCGGCGTCTTCGCTGGCTTTGTCCCGCTCACCAACCTCACAGCGGATTTCCCCTGCCTAAATGTCCACCCCGGAGATCTGACCTACCACAGGGATGGCAACCGCTACCTGGTGGGGCTCCACACCGTCCCCATCGAGCGGGCCATCCTCGAAGGCCACGGCTACCTGCGCACCAGCGTCATTCAGGCGCTGCCCTACACCGGCAAGGGGGATGACATGGATAACGGCCCGATCCTCGGCGTCTCCCCCAAAGTCGAGATCAACCTCCAGGGCAGTTCTGTCGAGGAGATGGCGGCCTGCGCCCGCCTGCGCCCGGCCAAGCGCCCAAAGGGCGGCTATGGGGACCGTCTGGAGGAACTTGCGAAGGTGAACCAGGAACGACTCAAGGTGGGCGGCGACTGGGTGGTCCTGCCCCGCGTCGTCGTGGATTTCGGTCAGGGGCGTTTTGCCCTGGACCAGGCAGACCAACTGCACTACCGCGTGGGAACGGCCTGGCACCCAGTCGAGACGGTCTCCTATACGGCATCTCAGAAAGAGGTGATCTTCGCCGAGCCCTGAGAACTCCAGCTACAGCGGGAAGGGACGACCCATGATTGACGGCAAGCTCAGCGTGCTCTGCTTTGGGGCACACCCAGATGACTGCGACTTCCGCTTTGGCGGAGCCGCCATGCTCTACCGCGAACTGGGGCATCACGTCAAGTTCGTGTCGCTGACCAATGGCGACACAGGCCACCACACCATGGGGGGCGGCCCTCTGGCCCGCCGACGGCGGGACGAAACTCTCGCCTCCGCCCGGATCGCCGACATCGAGTACGAGGTCGTGGACATCCACAACGGCGAGCTTCAGGCCGACGTTTCCACCCGCAAGTTGGTCATTCGCATGATGCGCGAGGTCAAGGCTGATCTTGTGCTCTGCCATCGGGCAAACGACTACCACCCCGACCACCGCGCGGCCGGCGTGGCCGTGCAGGACGCAGCCTACACGGTCACCGTGCCGAACGTGGCCGCGCTCACACCCCATCTCGAACGCGCCCCCGTCGTCGGCTACTTCTACGATGGCTTCAGCCTGCCCAATCCCTATGTGCCGCACATCGCCATCGACACCGATGCAGTGTTTGAGCGCAAGATCGACATGGGGCATTGCCACGTCTCGCAGGTCTACGAATGGATGCCCTACAACGGGGGCATTCTGGACCAGGTGCCGGAGAGCGACGACGCCCGTCGTGCCTGGTTTGCCGAGCGCCACACGCGACGCTTCCAGGCCGTTGCCAACACGGCCCGCGAGACGCTCGGCCAACTCTATGGCGGGGAACGCGGTCAAGCCGTCCGCACGGCAGAGACGGTGATGATCTCCCAATACGGGCGCGGCCTCCCCAAGGCCGAATACCGCACCCTCTTCCCCTTCCTACCGGAGTTGCCATGACTCTGCCCGCCCAGGAAGGCGTCAGCATCATCGTCCCCGCCTACAACTACGCAGAGTTCATTGAGCAGGCTCTGGAGTCCGCCCTGGCCCAGACCTACCCCAATATAGAGATCGTCGTGGTCGACGACGGCTCCACCGACCAGACGCCCGTCATCCTCAGACGCTACGCCGACCGCATCCGAATCGTCACCCAGGACAATCTTGGCCTCGCGGCGGCCCGCAACACCGGCCTGCGCGAAGCCAGCCATGGCCTCGTAGCCTTCCTCGATGCCGATGACATCCTCCTTCCCGGCATGGTCTCGCTGCTCCATGGAACCCTCGCGCTGGTGGGGGGGGAATGCGCGCTGGTCGCCGCCAATCACAGCTACATCGACGCCTCCGGACGCCCCCTCGACAAATACCCGCGCGGACCGCAGGAAACCGTGGAGGTGACCCGCAAGGACCTTCTGCTGCGCAATCGGTTCGCCACCTGCGGGGTGCTCGCCCGACGAGATGCACTGGTCGCCCTCGGCGGGTTCAACGAGGAGTTGGCCCGGGTGGAAGACCGCGATCTCTGGCTCCGCCTCGTCGAGCGCCGGCAGATCCTCCAAGTGCCCGACGTGCTCTGCCAAGTGCGCCTGCATTTCCGCAATATGAGCAAGGACGCCGAGCTCATGGCTTCCTGCCTCCACGACATGCTGACAGCGGCATTCCAGCGCCGCCCCGCCGACCCCACCTGGGAGCGCCGCTGCTGGGGAGCCTACCACCACGAATGCGCGTGGATGTACCACGACGCCGAGGACCGCTGGCGCGCGGTCGCCAGCGAACTGCGCTCCCTGACTACCTTCCCCGCACCGAGCCTCCGGGCCGACCTCGCCGCCCCGCCCTGGTTCCGCATCCGATCGCTGCTGCGCTTCCTGCTCGGACTGCGCGCAACTCCCGCCCCACTCCCCGACGAATGAGGAGCACCAAGACTATGAACGTCGTCGCCTTCAACGGTAGTCCCCGCCGCAACGGCAACACCGCCGCACTCATCCAGGCTGTCTTCAAGCCTCTCAACGAGGCCGGCATCGAGACCGAGATGGTCCAGGTCGGCGGGCATGGCGTGCGCGGCTGCATGGCCTGCATGAAATGCATCGACAACACGGACGGGTGCTGTGTTGGCAAGACCGATCCCGTGAATGAGTGGATCGAGAAGATGCGCCATGCCGATGGCATCATCATCGCTTCCCCCACCTACTTTGCCGACGTCACTCCGGAGGTCAAGGCACTGATTGACCGGGCCGGATTCGTCACCCGCGTCAATGGCAGCCAACTCGACCGCAAAGTCGGCGCGGCGGTGGTCGCCGTGCGCCGCGCGGGGGCGATCCACGCCTACGACACCATCAACCACTTTTTCGGCATCAGCGGCATGCTCACCGTCGGCTCCAGCTACTGGAACGTGGGCATCGGTCTGCATCCCGGCGACGTGGCAGAGGACGAGGAAGGCATGGCCACCATGACCAAGCTGGGCGAGAACATGGCCTGGACGCTGGGCAAGCTCAAGGACTAGGCAATGGC
>JABGQJ010000002.1:0-10967 GCA_018648945.1 Victivallales bacterium | reverse complement strand
TGGAGCTGTTCCGGCGCGAAGGGGGCGACCTCCAGTGGATCGCCCAGACTGCCTCCGAGATGGCCGATGTGTTCCAGAACATCCGCGTCATCGCGGCGGCCGGAGCCATCGCCATCTACCACCACGGCACGCGCACCGATCAGCTCTGGCGTGAGGGCCGCATCGACCGCGTGCGCGACTATCTCTCCTGCATGCGCGACCAGGGCGTGGTCGTCGGCCTAGGCACCCACATGCCCGAAGTCGTAGCCTACGCGGAAGAGCACGAGTGGGACGTGGATTTCTACATGACCTGCATCTACGACCTGAACCACAAGCTCTCCCCTCAACAGATCGCCCAGATCGCCACGGCCGGAGCAGCGGATCCCCCCACCTCCGCCGACCATTTTCGCGCCGGCGACCCCGCGCGCATGTACGCGGCCATCCAGGCCACCGACAAAACCTGCCTGGCCTTCAAGATCCTCGCCGCCGGGCGCCGTTGCCAGAGC
The DNA here is from genome assembly GCA_018648945.1 of Victivallales bacterium. Next base: position 10,482 of record JABGQJ010000002.1, on the reverse strand, counting down.
CAAGAGACCGTGCGCGCCGCCTTTCACGAGGCCTTTGCCAACATCAAGTCCAACGACGCCGTCGTCGTCGGCATGTGGTCGGGACGCCAGGACGAGATCGGCCTCAACGTCCAACACCTGTTAGCGACACTTGCCGGGTAGGCATCGCCGGTCTTCCACAGCTCTGGACCCCAGGGGTATCCCGTCCCGACCACCCACACCCCAAGGCGCATGTGGATGCCCTTCCTCCGGACCGGCCGATTCCCCCGCCAACTACCAACTCCCCCGACGGCCAAGCGCAAGCGCCTCCCTGGCATCGTGCCGACCGCGCGCCTACTGTAACCCGATGCCCAGGTCCACCGACCAGGAAGTCAGTCTGGCCCTACAGCAGGTCTTGAGCCACAGGGGACCATCGCATGCGTCTGCCATTCTCAGCCATCACGCTAACTTGTGTCCTCGCTTGGTCCAGTTGTGCGGCTGCCGCTGAGCCGCGCCCCCACGGGCGCAACCTGTTGGCAAACCCAAGTTTTGAGGAGGACCTGTCAGGCTGGCGATTCTGGCGGCAGTTTCCCGAAGAATGTGCTGGCGACATCGACCGCGAAGCGGCCAGGTTCGGCAAGGCATCGTTCAAGGTCACCAATCCAGGACGGGGTGGTGCCAATCTGTATTCCGAGAACGTGCCATGCGAGCCAGGCAAACCGTACACGATCAGCGTTTACGTGCGGACCGATGGCGTGGCCAAGGCCGGCCTGACAGCCTGGGGTTTGGCGGAGGACGGCGAGACGACCATCACGCACGGCATCGGGGGCACGGTTCGTTTGCCGCCGGATGAACTGCGAGGGTTCACGCGCTTCCGACACATGTTCATCACCTCCGAGAACTGCCACTTCGTTCGGGCTCATCTGACCTGCAATGGCGGCACCGTCTGGTGGGACGCGGTGCAGATCGAGGAGGGGGCAGGGCGCGATGCGGGACCCTACGAGGACGCCCAAGTGCTGGCTGAACAGGCCCGGGTTGGCAAGGACGCGTCACGGAACCTCCTGCCGAACTCAAGCTTCGAAATCAGCATCGCCGGTTGGCAGCTATGGCAGCAGTTGCCCGGTGAATCGACTGGTGAGGTCGAGCAGGCCACGGGAGCCACGGGGGAGAAGGCGTTCCATATCGCGAATCGCGGCACGAAGGGCTCGAATTTCTTCAATGAGGGAGTGCTCTGCAAACCTGGGGAGACCTACACTCTGAGCGCATATGTGATGACCCGGAACTCCAGCGGCGTCCGGGTTGCCAGCTGGGCTCTCGATGCTGGCGGCAGGACCATCAGCTATGCAGTTGGTGAGGCAGTGGACGTACCTGCGAGCACGGGGAGTCTTGTGCGTGTGACCAAGACGTTTGAGGCCCCGGCGGAGGCAGCGCGCCTGCGTGCCCACCTTATCTGCAATGGCGGCGAGGTGTGGTGGGATGCGGTGCAACTGGAACATGGTCCGAACGCAACGGAATATGTGGATGGACCTGAGTTGCCGCGGCATTGGGAGGAGGCAGCGGCCTATGCCAAGGCCGTGGTCCGGGAAGCGCGGGCACGCGATCTGATGCAGCAAGTGGATCGGCTGATGCGATACCGCAGCCGGGCCGTGCCCGCCGCCGAGGACGCACGGCAAGTCCTGGCCGACGCAGCCATGCTCATGCAGGCGGACAACCAAGTCCCCGACTACGTCAACCTCGACCCTCTGGCGCTCAATGCCAAACTTGCGGCTGCGGAGTCCGCATTGACGTCCGCATTTCGCGATCTCACTGAGGGCCGCGAGCCTTCCCATGCGCCTTGGCAGCCCAAGCTGCCCCCCCAGGTCGGCAAGCAGCAGCTCTTCCGTGAGTTCCTCATCTTCCCCATCATGTCCGGGCATCTGTTGGGGGGCAAGGCGAGCTGGGACGTGCTGGAACCCTTCGGCTGGCGCGCCCTCTCGATCATGCACAGCCGTGGTTTCGAGCGGCCCGATGGCAGCTTCGACTTCTCAAGTATGCTGAAATCCGTCGATCTGCTCCGCGAGCATGGCTACCACACCGTGTTTGAGTTGACACCTTACACGGGTGGTATGATGCAACGGTTGGAGACCGAGTTGGGCGAGGATGCCTTCTTCCACAATGCCGAAGGGGAGTGGTCGCCACGGTCGCATTGTCACGATGTCATCAATATCTGGCACCAGCAGGTGAGAAGTGACTATGCCAACTGCTTCCGGGCCATGGGAGAAGCCATGCACGGCGTGCCCAACGTGTTGGCCTATGAGCTGATCAACGAGCCATCCATGCAGATTGCCAAACCGAAGGAGGGGGGCGACCAGTACGATTGGCAGGGGATTGGCTTTGGCGGCTACAGCGGACAGGCACGTGTGGCCTGGACGGCATGGCTGCAGGCAAAGTACGGTGCCATCGAGAAGCTAAACCAACAGTGGGGCCGTGAATACGGGGCGTTTGGGGACGTCTCCCCACCCGCCGACACCGCGCCACCGGCACCATCGGATTCGCGCACGCGGCATCCCGTGGCCGACATCGTCGATTTCCACCGGTTCCGGGCCGAATCACACACCCAGTTCTATGCTGGCCATCTGCGCGCACTGCATGAGGGAGACCCCAAACATGCGGTCATGTCCCAGTTCTGCGGTCTCGCCCCCGACCGCAAGGAAGCGGGTCTGGACTACCTCGACATGGCCTGTCGCGCGCCTTGGGACATCTTCGGCACCCACGACTGGCCCGGAGACCGTCCTGCTGTCCTGTCACTCTACGCGGCGTCCATGAACCGGTATGCCAAACTTCCCCACTGGGAAGACGAATTCATCTGGAGCCAGTGGGAGACCAAGGGCACGCCCGAACCGGTCATGCGGGCCGCCAACGAGCGCAATCTCTGGCGCCAGATTGCGTATGGGAAGCGCGGCATCATCCTGTTCAATCTCGCCGACGAGTGGGCTCATACCAAGCCGAACAACTGGAACAACTCAATCCTCAACGTGGAAGTCGACTACCAGATCCCCCGCTACTCCACCGGCATATTCCCGGTCATTGAGCGCAAGGTAAATGCCTTCAAGGAGGCCGTGCTCGACACTGAGCTCGCGAACCAGGGAGTCGCGATTCTACGGCCCACCACCTCGTCCTATGGCGCTGCCCCGAACCACACCACGCGCCGTGAGGCCAGCGCCCTTGCCAGCTGGCTCCTCCCGCGCCACTGGATGCCGTTCTTCGTGCCCGAGGAGTGCATTCTCGATGGCCGCGAAGACATGACGGCCGTGCGCGTGCTGATCGCACCGTATGCCACGCATGTCATGGCTGGCTTGGAGGAGAGCATTCTGGCCTGGGTGGAGGCCGGCGGCACGCTGATCTGCTCCGGTCCTTTCGGACTCTTTGACGAGTACGGTACGCCCCAGGGCCGCCTGATGGCCCGCGCCATGGGGATCGACCAGCTCGATTTCAGTGCACAGGATGGGGTGTGGCAGATCGCCAAGCAAAGTGGGCGCGGCAACGTCCGAACCATCGGTGAAGGCGTGCTTGCGGCCACATATGGCCAGGGCAAGGTATGGCTGTCTGTCGCGCCATTGAGCAAGACGGCAGGGCTTGCCGCCCTTCGTGAACCGCTGCTGGCTGCATTGTCCGTGCAGCCCATCACCTGTGACATCACGGAAGGGCTTGAGCTGGTCCTGCGCAGGCGCGATGATGGCAGACACTATCTCTTCGCCACGAATCTGAATCCTCGCCAGAAGGTAGATACCACAGTGCTCCTGCCGGGACGCTGCGGCGAGGTCGTCGACCTCTGCGTCGAGGGTGGTGCGACCGTACCGGCGAAGCAGGAGGATCTGGCCGTCCGCATCCCGCTCTACCTCGCCCCCGGCAAGGGCGTGGTCTTCAGCTTGGGCAAATGGACGAAGCTCAACCGTAACGAGGAACGGCGGTTACGAGACGCACTGGTCGTCGCCCGGCAGCGACAATTCGACACCTTGCTCGCCGTGGTGGGCAAGCCTGCATCAACCCCCTTGGCTTCAGCCCGTCGGCAGATGGCCCATTCGTTCGCCTTGATGGCAAGAGAGGCCGATGACTTGGACTCGACGAGGCACTACGTCGAGTGCTCCGGACCTGCTTCTCGAACCGGTGCCGGGCTCACTGTCCCCCACCTGGCCAACGCGCCTGGGATTGACGCTGACCTCGCCGAATGGCGCTCGGCAAAGTGGTCGCGCATTGGGTCTGGACGGAAGGTGTTGGGCAAGACGAGCGGCGACGATGATCTGAGCGCTCGCTTTGCTCTCGGTCGGCATTCGGGACGCCTGTTCCTGGCCCTGGACGTGCGCGATGATGCGGTGCGCAACACGCAGTCTGACGAGACGCTTTGGCAGGAGGATTGCCTGGAAGTGTTCTTTGATCTCATGGAGGATGGCGACCAGACTGGGGGTAGATACGGATTCGATGACATTCAGTTCTTCCTTGCCGTCGGCGGCAGACAGCACGTGCAGGCCAAGCAGGTCGGCATGCTCAGCAAGTTCAGGGCAAAGCGGTCGGCGACCGGCTACACTCTTGAGGCCGAGTTCGATCTGGCCAAAATGGGAGTGGTGCTAGAGAAGGGCCTGCTGATCGGCTTCGACATTGCCGTGGACGATGCCGATGGTGAGCCGATGCGGGAAGCCCAGATCACGTGGCGCGGCACGGCCGCGAACCATCGGGATACGCGCCAGTTTGGGCGCCTCTTGTTCGACTGAACCTGGGTGGGCCTGGGGCGAGGAACACTGCCCGAATCGCCTCTATCGGGAACTACCCGGCGATCTGCCGGGCCAGGTCAAGCAATGTCCTGGTGTCGATGCGGTTCTTGTAGTCCGGGTCAGTGTGCACGAAGCGCACAATGCCTCTCCGATCCACCAGAATCGCGGCGGGAACAGGCAATTGGTGGTGCTTGTACCCCGAATCCGCCTCGATGTCGATCTTGTAGGAGCGCCGGTACTTGGCAACGGTCGCGTCGTCCAGGCGGAAGGCAAGTCCCAGTTTCCGGGCAGCACCCATGCCGCTGTCGGACAGCAAGCGGTAGCCCACCTTGTGCTTAGTGGCAGTGTGCTTCAGCTTTCCCGGACGGTCGGGGCTGATGGCCAGAATCTGCACCCCCAGCTTGACGAACCTCTTCTCCGCGCCCTGCAGATCGGCAAGGTGGCGGTTGCAGTAGGGGCACCAGCCACCGCGATAGAAGATGAGCAGGAGGGGTTTCTTGCCAGTATCCCTCCTGACCCGGAACCTGTCCCCTTCGGGAGTGTGCAACAGCAGACGCGGCAAAGCTGCACCCACCGGAATCGGGACCACGTCCTCCGCTCTATCCGGGACCTCAACATGCATGCGACGCCCGGCACCAGGAAGCCCTCTCGGTCCGGTGTTCGGCGATGCGCAACCTGCCAGCAAACCCGCGCTGACCAGAGCAAACAACCTTGGAATCCTGTGCCAAGCCATGGCTTTGACCTCCAGATAAGACCAGATGACAGCCTGGGCTGGGAGAGCTCAGGTTGCGCGCTACCCGCATGGTGGCCCGCACTGGAAACCGACCCCGCGCACCGATCGAAGTTGCGGGGGCTCCGGCAGATGGCTGACAGGACCGATCAGGGCACGCGATGCACGGGCCGGGAGATGACCGGCGGCATCATGTCCCCGGAGACGACCTGCTTCTTCCCCACCACCGAAGCGGATGGGGCGCGCCCCACTGGGTGCAGGCCAGCTCGGTCGCCGCGACCCAAGGGGCAGCAACCGCTCAACAGGACGGCGGCAACAACGACGGGAATCATTCGTTTCATGTTCGGGATCCCACTTGTATGGACATTCCGGTCGCTCTTGGGACGCGGGCAGGGCATTGCGACCGGGCTCACACTCGCTACATTGCCGCATCCGCCCACTCAGCACAAGTGAACACCATGCGTATCGGGATTTTCGCCATGACCCTCGCCACGACCGGAGTCCTTACCGCTGCCAAGCCCGCGTTCCCCCCAAAGGTCGCCTTGGCCACCATTCGGCAGGCCGGGGATGAACGCGCCAAGGCACACCCTCGCCTGATGGCCAACGCTGAACAGCTCGCGACGCTTCGGACCATCAAGGACCGTGGTCCGCTGGCCGCCGGGCTGGCCGATGCCGTGGTCCGCGAGGCCAAGGCCATGCTTGAGATCCCGCCGATCACCCGCAAACAGACGGGACGTCGCCTGCTCGGCCAATCCCGCCGCTGTCTCAAGCGCACCACCACGCTCGCCACCGCGTACCATATCACAGGCGATGCCGCCTTCGCCAAGCGTTGCGAACAGGAGATGCTCGCCGTCGCCGCCTTCCGCGACTGGAACCCGAGTCACTACCTTGACGTGGGCGAAATGACCTTTGCCCTGGCGGTCGGCTACGATTGGCTCTACGACCAGCTCGACCCCAAGGCCCGCGAGACCATCCGCGACGCCATCCTGGACAAAGGCGTCCGCGTGCCTTGGGCGAATCCCAAGCATGCCCGTTGGCAGAAGGCCAGCAACAACTGGGGCCAGGTCTGCCATGCAGGCATGGTCGCCGGTGCCTTGGTCACCTGGGAGGACGATCCCGAACTGGCCGCCAAGACGGTGGACAACGCCCTGCGCAACGTGGTTCGCTCCATGCGCGCCTTCGCGCCCAAGGGCAGCTACCCGGAAGGCCCCGGCTACTGGGTCTACGGCACCAGCTTCAACGTCCTGCTAATCGCCTCTCTGGAGGGCTTCTTCGGCACCGATTTCGGACTGGATCTCGCCCCCGGCTTCCGCACCACCGCTGAGTTCGTCCTTCAGGCCTACGGTCCGAGCGGTCAGTTCTTCAACTATGCCGACGGCGGTTCCGGTCGCTCCCCGTCCGCCGTTCTGCCCTGGTTCGCCAAGCGCTACCAGCGGCCCGACTGGCTGCTGAACGAAGATGGCGTCCTCCGCGCTCGGCTATCCCGGATCGGGAACGCGCGGAGCGCCGACGGCGGCAGCGACCGCCTGCTCGCCCTCGCCCTGCTCTGGATGGAGCCGGAGGTCAAGGATGTGGAGGTCAAGCTGCCCTTGCACTGGAGCAGCGAAGGCCATGTGCCAATCACCACCCATCGCACCTCCTGGACCGACCGCAACGCCACCTTCATCGGCCTCAAGGCCGGCTCCCCCTCCGCCCCTCACGGGCACATGGATGCGGGCTCCTTCGTCCTTGATGCCGACGGCATCCGCTGGGCGATCGATCTCGGAGCGGAGAGCTACCATGGCATCGAATCGCGCGGCATGAACCTGTGGAGCAGTGCCCAGGACTCCGACCGCTGGACCATCTTCCGCCAGTCCAATGCCAGCCACAACACCCTCTTGATCGACGGTGCCCTCCAGCACGCCAAGGGCAAGGCCAGGATCATCGGGTTCGCCGATACGGGCGACTTCCCCCATTCCGTCGCCGACCTCTCCGAGGTCTACAAGGGGCAGGTCAAGACCGCCATCCGAGGCGTTGCCATGCTGCCTTCCGGCGAGGTCCTGATCCAGGACCACCTCACCGGTCTCAAACCCGACGCCAGCGTCCGTTGGGGCTTCATCACCAAGGGCAAGCCCGAGTCTCTCGAAAACACAGCCGTCACCCTCCGCTCGGGTGAGCTCTCCCTGACCGCCACCCGGCTCGCCCCCGCCAACACAAAGTGGGGGACCCTCGATACCGAGACCCCGCGCAACGAGTGGGACACCCGCAACGCCCGCACCCGCATGCTCCAGTTCACGGCGATTGCCCCCGCCTCCGGTGAGCTCACCCTCGCGGTGGTTCTCACGCCAGGCAGCCGTCTCGCCCAGAGCCAAGTCGATGCGATCAAGCTGCGCAACCCGGAGACCTGGTAGGCCCTATTCGGCCAAGCTGCGCAGGCAGGCGGCGAGGCCGCCTGCGTGGCGGGCTTGGTAGGTCGCCAGCAACTCTGGAGTCGTCTCGTCCCGTACGCAGGGACGGGCATCCTCGTTGCTGCCAAGCTCCAGATCGTAGCACGGAACGCCCTGCAGGTAGAGATAGTGAGGCAGGCTGCCGCTGGAGCAGCCAAAGTGCAGCGAGGTCTCGCCCGGCGAATCCGGGTACATGCCATCCCGGTACGCCTGGGCCAAGGGCAGTGCCATGGCAGCGAACGCCTCGTCTCCTGCCGCCTTCTCCGAGACCAGGAACGAGTCGCCGCAGATACTCGCCAGGCAATGGTGGCTGAAGACAGCCACCGGTTGGAAAGCCTCCACAAACGCCAGCACGGCTTGGGTCTCGGGCTCGGAGTTCGGGGCTTGGCCCCGATAGGTCATGGCATCGGGATCGGAACTGTCCAGCCCGTAGCCATAGTGGGTCTCGTCCCAGTCCGCCGCGAAGTTCCGGTTCAGATCCACCCCCGAGGCATTGGTCCGCAGGTACCATGGGTTGCCCGCTGCCAAGGCCTGGCGCTGGTCGGCATCGACATCGGGGAGAATGGCCACCCCCACCTGCCGGAGCAGTTCCGGGTCGTCTCGCAGCAGCTGTTCCACAGCGGGAATCTGCAGCTCAGGACCAGACTCACCGGCGTGGATCAACCCCACCATGCCCAGCATCCGCTCGCGGTTCCCCACCAAGCAACCGAGGATCTCCCGGCCCTGGACGGTCTGCCCAAAGGAGCGGACTTCGACCAGGTCGGGATGGTCACTTGCCAAGGCCCGCAGGCGCTGACAGATCGTCTCGTGCGACCACCACACGCGAGGATCCCGCACCTTGACCTGGATCGGTCCCGTGCAGGGCGCTCCCGCCTCGTCGGGGGCAAGCCAGTAGGCATAGACGTGGCCCACTGCCGCCGTCTCGTCCACAAACTCCACTTTGCGCCCGTTCCCCAACTGGATCTCGCCCCGGAACACGACCGACGCGGCAGCGGGGCTGAGCCCTTGAAAGAACTCCGCGTAGTCATTGCCGAAGACAAACTCGTCCAGCCGCAGCCGGTGCACCGTAATCCCTGCGGTCTTCGTGACCCCGCCCTGGAAGCGCGGTGTGGTGAGATAGGCGGAGAGACACACCTGTCCGGAGTCCACGCGTGCCCGAATCTGACTGAATGCCTTCCTGCCCATGGTCGGTCTCCCCCAGGCGGTCCCGGTGATTCGCTACCAGTCGATGCCCAGCATGGTGCAGTTGATACCGCTGCCAATGCCAAGCCAGGCGACCCGGTCCCCCTGCTTGAAATGGCCCGCCTCCTCGGCGAGCGAAGCGGTGACCGGCAGAGACGCCGAGCCGCAGTTTCCCAGGAACTCGAAGGTCGAAAAATCCTTGTCGTGGTCAAGCCCAAGCCTAGCGTAGAGTTGCTCCCGGTGGGCGCGCCCCACCTGATGGCCGCAGATGGCATCGGGCGTATCGTTCTCCCAGCCCAGCGCTGCCTTGGTGCTGGTCCAGGTCTCTTCGGCGACGTCAATGCCGCGAGCCAAGAGCTCGGGCGCGTTGGTCTGCATCACCAACTGCCCCTCGCCGGAGCTGGCGCCCTGGCAGAGGTCGTTGCACGCCGTGTTGCAGGCGTGTCCGCCGCCAAGGAGGCGGTGTCCAGAAGCGCTGATCGAGGAATGGGTGAGGACCACTGCCGCCGCCGCCGAACCGATGGTCAGCGAGGCGATCTGCGGTTTGATTGTCCGCCGCGTCAGGGTCTCGTCCCCGAGCAGCTTCGCCACCGTGCCGTCCAGCAAGGGCTCTGCCGTTTCGCCGGTCACCACCATGCCGGCCTCGATCTGGCCGCCTTGAATCATGTTGGCAACCATCACCATGCCGGTGAGCACGCCAAGGCAGGCATTCGAGATATCGAGGTTCATCGCCGTACGCGGCAAGTCCAGCAAGCGATGCACCACGGAGGCCGTGGCCGGCTCCAGGAAGTCCCGCGACACCGCACAGTGGATCAGACAGCCGATCTTCTTGCGCGCCACGTTGGCCTTCTCCAGCGCCAGGCGACCGGCAGTGGCAGCCACCTGGCTCGGCCGGGTGCCCTTCTCCCAGAAGCGGCGTTCGCGAATGCCGGTCATCAGCTCCAGCCGCCCTTCGGGCAGGTGGAGACGATCGTACACTGGCTTCAGCCACTTCTCGACGGCGGTCGATGAGACAATTCGCTTGGGCAGAAAGTGGCTCGCTGCCTCAATGCAGACGTCGGTATATCGCATACTGTCCTGGCGTCTTTGCTGGTTACGGGGAAGGCGGCGCGCAGGTACACACGCTCCGCCTCCGGGGTCGTTGCGTAGAAGGACATACTATAAGGACTCGCAGCCAGAGGGCAACCGGCCGCGGGCGCTACTCGACGTCCTTGAAGAACGGCTTCCCAAGAATCTCGACGATCTGCTTGGCCATGTCCGTCGTGGGGGCCAGCTTCGCCGCCTCGGTCAACATCGCCTTCGCGCCCTTCTTGTCCCCCGATCTGAAGAGCACCTCCGATTTCACAAAGAGCACCTCCTGCCGCCCGTCGGCAGGCAGTCCCGCCAAGGCCAGGGCCTTGTCGCACGCGGCCTTGGCCTCTTCGGGCTTCCGCTGCTG
>JABGQJ010000199.1:6244-11297 GCA_018648945.1 Victivallales bacterium | reverse complement strand
GTTCCGATAGAGACTTCGTGTGTGGCGCGAAATTCTGTTGGACATTCGGGCTGACTACCCCATGTCCAGACTCGTCCGCAGACTGGGGGCTGCGCAGCCAGAAGGCCATCAGGCAAACATCGCCGCGCTTGATCGGCGCGATCACTTCCCCCACCAACTGAATGGCCCAGCTCTGTTTGGGGCGCAACGTGTGCGTGATGCGGATGGCCTTGGCGAAGGGCATGCCCTGCACCTCGATCTCGGTCAGCGTGGCGTTCTGGTCGCCGCCCTTGGAGAATCGCCATTGAGCAAGGGGCTTGGCCAGCAGGGACTTCCCGCCAGCGGGGACTTGAGCTGGTTCCACGGCATGGATCATCGCGATGCTTCCCAGTAGAACAGAGAGCACGCATTGGCGCATGGCGAGTACCTCCTGTTGACGATTCCGAAGTGATGATGGCGCCTGGCGACCGGCATTACTCGCTCTGGCTCGGCTTCGCCGGCAATGGCACGGAGGCGGCGCGGAGGGTGACGGACTTGGTGCTGGTGACACCGTTCTTCCGCATGATCTCCTTGCGCACGGCATTGGGCACCGAGGCGTCCTGACGGCTACCTGCAGGCGCACCGTACGTACCCTTCAGCACGCTCTCATAGCGGTGTACGGTACCGATGTTGAACCAAGATCGCAGCGAATAGGTGACGTTGGGCTCCATGCTCGCCCCGGCCTTGAAGTCCTCGTCGGCATAGACATCAATGAAGGCATGCTCGTCGTCGGCTCCGAGCGTGACCGTGACATTGATGCCGATGTTCGCCCCGGGCGACGTATAGGTGCGCAGAATCTCCTCGCGAGTCTCTCCCGCCTTGTTGTAATAGTAGACACGCAGGCAGTATCGCTTGATCCTGTAGATGCTCTCGGGCGCAATCTGGGCTCCGACGGTGACACTGATCGGCACGTCGAACGCGCCCTCGTTCGGCACCATGAAGGAAGCTCCCCCCCGGGAGACCACGCGGCTGAGGTCCGCTGCGTCGTAGAGCAGCGCCTCTTCGGCACGGAGCGCATCGTCGCTGGTGGCGGTGCCGACCACCGAGTAGTCGATAAGCTTGGGGGCCACCTTCAGCCGGTTGGTGAAGTCGCCCGAGCTCTTCACCGGCATCTCCGCATCCACATACCAGATGGACATCTTCGGGCCAGGCGCTCCGGCGGCGGAATCGCGAAGATGGCGTACGATGAGGTAGTGCAAAGGCCGAATCGTCTTGCCGTTATTGGTGGTGGTCATGGGAGTGGTGAGATAGGAGACGTAGGAATCGCCGTACTTGCCGAAGCTGGTGCCATCGGCAGCGAGGGGGTTGCCGTGACGGCGCACCGAGTTGAGGGCCATCAGACGGAAGACATTGTCAGGGTAGGCGCACTCGACCACTAGCCTGCGCTTCGCCTTCGCGCCGACCGCCTGCCAATTGGCGATGGTCACCCAGCTCTGGCAATCGTCGCAGACACCGAGGTCGAGTTTCTTGACCCCCGGGCTCTTTTGGGCGCTGGTTAGCTTCACCGAAGAGGACCGCCCCTGCAGATGACTGCCGAAGGCGATTCCCGGCACTCCCACGGTCTCATTGGCGAAGGCGAGGAGGAAGTCGTCCCACCACGTCGCGACCGGCGGCACATTTGCCACGAAAGCATCGCGGATGGTCGCGCCGCCATGGAGGGACGTGTAGGTGTTCACCAAGACGGGGTTGGCTTTCCCCGCGGTTTCGGCAGGACCTTGGGTGAAGAGGTACTCCAGCATCATGGACAGGCCGTAGCCGTGGTTCTCGACCTTCTTCTTCAGGGCCTTGTAAGCCCGCGCAAGCCCGGAGCAGTCCATGTGATGCCCGGCCAGGACTTCGCTGGCATTGGTGCTCATGTACGAGGACGTGTCGCCGCCGGCGGCGGGCGCAAACTTCTCAAACCAGACGGAGCATGCTTCGTCAAACCACAATTGGGGAGCATTGAACTGGGCCTGGGTGTAGGCGTAGCGGGGATCGAACCTCGCCTGCACCATGTGGAAGTACTCGTGGTAGACCGTGCGCTGCAGTACCGCAAGCTTGCCGGCCGTGATGACGTTGTCCAGGTTGATTTCCAGGCTGCTGTTGTCCACCGACCAACCGCTGCCCACGTAGTAGCCGTCAACACCCGCCGGGAGCTTCTTCAAGTACACGTAGACTGGGGTGGTCCGTGCAGAAGGGGAGAACCCCAGGACCTTGAGCTTCTTGATGGCCGCGCCGAGAGCGGTGACCATCGGTGCATATGCCGATGGAGGCATCGCTGCCGGACGATAGATTCTGACTGCCACGCCGGGGCGCCCCCCCCTCGCCTCCTCGGATAGGCTCGTCTCATCGCTTGCTACTCCGGTAACTCGCCGGACCAGAACGGTGCGGGTCTCGGGGATCTCCTCGTCACGGCGGGGCGGCGGGGCATCCACGGGAGGCAGGTCGGCAACCAGACGGTCCCCCTCCAGGCGTGCCGTCACGATGCTCGTGGCGAGGCAGGGTTCTACCGTGCTGCGCAGAAAGACCTCCTCGCCCACTGCCAGGAAGACCTCCTCGGCACGGACCACCCGCCGCCCAAGGGAGGCCTGCGGCAGGGAGAGCGTCAGCCCCGCTCCGTGCCGGGTCGGGATGCCCTCAATGCGGTACATGGGCGAATCGTCGGGACCGTCATAGGGTGAAGGCATAGCGGCAGTGGCGACCACGACATGGGCAGTCGCTGGCAGGGCACCCGCCGTGGCTGCGATGCCTAGATCCCCGACACTGAGCGTACCGCCCGTCGTCGGAATCTCACCAGTGCCAACCGCAAGAAAAGGGACCTGCCCAAGGATCAGGTCGGCAACGGCATCGGCATCGATCTGGGTGACCTGCCCGTCGCCATCCACATCGGCGGCAGCGGTCGCGGCGAGCCGCCGGTTGACGATGGCCTGGACGAAGGCGTGGTCGGCGACGTTCAGCACGCCGTCGCCATTGGCGTCGCCGGGGACGGCATCCGCTGCCCGGGCAAGGAGGGCAGATGCGAGAAGCAGGAGAAGGGGTAGGCAGCGCATGATCATTCTCCGTCCTCCGTCAGGTCCAGAATCCCCGCTTCGTCGCGGAATAGCCAGTAGCCTTCCCCTGGGTCGAGCCAGTCCGTCTGTTCGTAGCGCAGGTTGCGGAACCGCCAGACATCCGTGCCCGGATCAAGGAGCGAGTCCACCCGGACAGAACGCGGGACGCCGATGACGTTCCACCCGACCGCCAGAGGCAGATCTCGGGCAAAGGCGGGCAGGATGGTGAAGAACTGCAGACCGTCGTGGGCCGAGAAAAACCAGTAGCCCGTGTAGGGTTCGACCTCGGTCACCGGGAGATAGGCCTGCTGGTCCCAGCGCCAGACAGAGTCTTCGCGGGGTGTATCCGGTTGCCCAAGGGCGGAGTCGGCGAACACGGGAGCACCAGGCAGGCAGATCAGGTTCCAGCCGGTCTCCATCCCCAATGCCAGATCCGTGGGCATGGCGATGTCGAAGATGTAGGCGACTCCAGCCGCCAGAGGCACCGAGTTCTGCCACGCCATCTCCACGCTGCGTTCGCCATTCAGGGGGCAATCGACCGGTCCAATGCGCATGATACGCAGGCCTGCGGGGGCGGCGTCCTGATTCCAGGAGAGAACCGTGTCGCCGGGCTGAGCCGGGATTTCCAACCGCCACGCCACGTTGCCGGTGGCGCTGCGGATGTCCCGCTCCAGTTTCGTCGCCCGGACTCCCTGGGCCGGGACGAAGGCAAGAGGGGCATCCGTCTGCGCCAGGAGATCGCCGGGATCGTCGGTCTGATCACTGCCAGTGGGTTCGCGCCCAAGCATGGCCCAGCCGTCTCCCACGTCCAAGGTGACACACCAGCCCGTGGTCACGTAGAGCGTCTGCGTGACTGCGGTCGTAGTGGCAGTGCCGTCGCCCACCGTGAAAGTGAAGGAGTCCCCGCCGGTGTGGTACGGCAGGGGAGTGTAGACGAACTCACCGGTGACGACATCCAACTCCAGCGTGCCGTATTGCGGCTGGTCCACGATGGCGAAGGTCAGCGTGTCGTCGGCATTGCCGTCGGCCCCCTGCAACTGGCCAGAGATCTGGGTGCCCCACGCACCCGCAATCGTCGGTGTGGCCGTTGCCACGGGGGCTTGGTTGGTCACCTGTTGCACCTGTCCCTGATCGAGCCAGAGCTCGACGCTGGGCTCCGGCAACACCGAACTGTCCCCCAGTGTGACCACGACTTGGTCGGAGGCGACATTCAGCGCGCTGAGGCCGACTGTGGTGGCCACGAAGCGAATCGCGCCCAGGCGGTACCACAATCCCTGCACATGCCCGTCGGACAGAGCACCACCGTAGGCGGCGATGCTGCCCGGTGTGATCGTGCCGACTGGGGCCGCAATCTGGCCAACCGTCTCGAAGCCGTCGCAGGTGGCGGCGAGGCCATGCCCCACGTCGAGCCGCACATCCACGACCGGACTACCCGTGGCGCGTTTGTCCCGCAACCAAAGCTCGGCCACATAGGTCCGGCCCTGCCGGATGTCGGCGATGCTGGATGCCGGTGCCTCTCCCAGTTCGTCATCAGGTCCAGGCGTGCTGTGCATGGTGAACATCAGGTCGATTCCTGCCTCGGGCAACACGGAGACCATGCCGTTGGCTACCGCAGGGACGACCCAGGATCGGCCAGCAGCGATGGCGGCGGCGCAACCCGGTTGGAGTTGCAGGGGATAATCACCAGGAGGGGTTTCCTCCGGAACGGCGATCTCGAAAACATAGATTGGCTCGTCACTGTCCGGCGTCACGACCGGATCGCTACCCGTGCCAGAGACCAGAGCCACTGCCGTCTGCTCATCCGGGAAAGCTCCTCGGGCCACGCAGGCGTCGGGTAGCCGCCCCCCTCGCGAACCGCTTCGGAAGGTCAGGGCCGCAGGCAATGAGACGGTGGCGCTGATTCCCTCTAGCGACGCTGTCTCCCCCTCCAGATAGAGCCCCACAAAGGTGCTGCCGCCAGCGAAGGTCTGCACGTTGCCGAGGCGCAAGCGCGGCTCGAGAGGCTC
>JABGQJ010000199.1:0-6234 GCA_018648945.1 Victivallales bacterium | reverse complement strand
AGCGAGCCGTGATCCGCATATTGCCGGTCAGGCGCAACCCCAGCACGCGTTCGGTTGTGGTGGAAACGCTCTCCTGCCAATAGAGGAAGCGGTAGCCTGGATTCGGCACAGCGCTGACGGTCACGAACGTGCCGTGGGAGAGGAAGAGCGTGCCCGCTCCCGGCGACAACGTGCCTCCTTCGGGGGGGAAACACTCGAGCGAAAGCGCGTGCAGGGAACTTGTCTCTGGATCGCTGGCACCCACGGTCGCCGTTGCTTCCGGCTTGGTGGCGGGGCCGGAGAAGTCGGAAAACCCCCAGGAATACAGCGTGCCGTCCGCGCCGATGGCGTAGGAGAACACGGCGCAATCCAGGGCCACAATGTTGGCGAGGAAGCCGGTGCCGACGGGGTCTTTCACGCGGACGGGTACTGGACTGTCAGCCGTGCCGCCATTGCCCAGACGCCCACCCGACCCGCTGCCCCAGGCCCAGACGCCACCATCCCGGTCCCGAGCCAGCGCGTGTGCTTCGCCCAACGCCAGTTCAGCGATTGGCGGCAGACCTGAAACCAATCCGGGGGCCTCGATGGCGGCACGCGTGCTGTGCCCGCATTGCCCGAGATCGTTGCGACCCCAGGTCCAGACTCGGCCGAAGGCATCGAGCGCTGCCGCGAAGTCTTGTCCCGCCGCCACATCGACGATCCCCGTGAGGCCAGTTACGGTGATCGGCACGCCGCTGCTGGCGACCGCCTGCGTGCCCAGCTGGCCTTGACTGTTCTCTCCCCAGGCCTGGACTGTGCCATCTTCCTGGGAAACCACGACGAAATCGCTGCCACAGCTTGCCGCCGTGACCGGCGTGAGAGGCTTGCCGTCCGCCGCGACGACGGGCCGGGCCAGAGGCACGGCGCTATCGGTAAGCGAGTGCCCGAGCTGCCCCACGTCGTTGGCACCCCAGGTGCGGAGCGTGCCGTCCCCCAGCAGAGCCAATCCGAAGTCATCGCCGGCGCTGATGTCCACCACGTTGCGCAGCGCCCCTGTGGCTTCGACCACCTCGCCGGGGAAGAACACGGTATCGCTGGGCAACAGGTCTTGCCCTGCCGCTATGGGATCGCCGCCCCAGGTCCAGATCGTGCTGTCCAGACGGAGCGCCATGGCCAGCCCTCCCTTGCCGAGGGCAAGGCGCAGAACCCCGGTCATCGGGTCGTTGTCGGCGTTGATCCGCACGAAGCCGGTGCCGCCGCTCGCCCGGCACCCATGGACAGACGTATCCGTGCGCAAGAACATCCCGTCGTAGTAGCTGGTCAGCCCCGTGACCACGCACGGCGGCACATCCTGCGGAATGGGCTCAAAGCACGCCCGCACGGTCTGGTCCCGATCCATCAGCACGGTTGTGCGGCTGGCATCTACCTCGGCGACCGCTCCTTCCCAGTGGGAGAATGCATGGCCCGCAGCGGGCAGGGCAGTGACAGTCAGGACGGTACCGGGAGCATACTCGTGCTCACCGGGCGCGGGATTCACGGAGCCGTTGCCCGCCACGTCGATGGTCAATCTGGCCATGGCGTCGTAGGCGAAGCGGAAGCGGGCAGTGACCGTGGTATCCCCCGTGAGGGTCAGTTGCATGGCGGGATCGGTGTCAAGCGTAGACCAGTGGGCGAAGACATAGCGCGCGCCGTCGGTCGCCTGGAAGCGGACCGGGCGGTTCAGAATGACCGGATGGACGCCTTCGGGCGGGTAGATCTCGCCGTCCGTCTCGGTCGGGTCCTCGACTGTGGTCAACTGCCCGCGGGTGGTTCCGGCCCCAAGTCCCACGATGGCGGTGGGCACGGTCAACGGGGCGCTCGCGTCGCCCGGCGTGGCCCCCATCCAGTAGTAGGTGTCGTCGGCCAGATGGAGCAAGGTGTAGAACGGCCCCGCCGCCACATCGGTGACGGCGGCCGGGGTTGGGATCAGGATGGGGGTGGCGGCGTTGTCGAACGTGCCCGTGCCCAACTGGCCGAAATGGTTGCCCCCCCAGGCATACAGTTCGCCGGTGTGGGTGAGAGCCAGGGCATGGGTTGCCCCTGCCGCCACCTTCATGACATTCGCCAGTCCAGGAATCGCGGCCGGGGGATCGGCGGGGACGGCGCGGGTGATTGTCCGGCCCAACTGGCCGCCGCGGGGATCGCCCCAACTCCAGACCGTGCCGTCGTCGCGCAGGGCGAGCACGAAGGGATGCAGGGCATCGAAGCCGCTGACTGTACAGTAGACGCGATCGATGCCAGGCACTTCGCGTGGCGAACCGGCAGACTGGATGTTGGCGATGCCCAGTTGCCCGGCGAGGTTGCTTCCCCAGGCGAAGAGTTTGCCGCCGGCCTGCACCGCGAAGTGGCTGTCACCCCGCCCGGAGATGTCGATCACATCGTCCAGTTCACCGTCCCCAAAGACCTTCCCCATCGGCTCGTCCAAGTAGTTGCAGAGCATGCCATCGGACTTGCGATAGGCGGCGCTCAGATTGGTGTCCCCAGTGCATTGGGCGACATTGGTCAGGTTGGTCGAAGCATGTGGTCTCACCCCAAGCTCGTAGTGGTGGAACCTCGTTCCCCAGGCCTGGATGGTGCCATCGACCAAGACGGCCTTCGCGCCGTCGTCCTCCACATAGACTTGGCTGACGCCTGTGGTCAGGGCTACGGGCCAGAACTCGGCAGGTTCATCGATGGAGAGGGCGTGCCCCATCTGGGAGTTGGCGTTGTTCCCCACGCCCCAGACCGTGCCGTCGGGACGGACCACGGCCGCCCAGTCGGTGGCGCAGGACATGCGGTCCCGGACGGGCATCGCCAGGAACACGGCCACCACTTCATGCGCGGTGTCCATAAACACCCTTGTGCGGTCCGAATTGGCGTCCTCCACCGGGCCGGTCCAGTGACTGAACGTGTATCCTTGCTTGGCCACGGCAGAGAGATCGACGTATTGGTCTGGCGGATAGGTGTAGGCCGTCTGCTCCTCGGGAGTGGTGTGCCCAGCGCGGTATGGCTCCGTACGCACGGTCAGGCGGGTGGTGGCAAAGGTGAAGACGGCCTTGACCCGCGTCTCCGTGGCGGACAGGGCAACGTTCATCGTGGTGGGATCTCCGTCGCCGTCATCGCTGACGGGGCCTTCCCAGTGGTCCAGCGCGTAGCCGTAGGAGGGCACGGCACGGAGTTCGAGAATCGACCCCAGGTTGCCCACATAGGAACCCGGCGGCGGTTCGGTGGTGCCGCCGACCCAGGGACTGAGCGGCGTTGCCTCCAGTTCCAGAGCACCCATGCCACCGGGCATCACGCCGGGGGAGCAGGACCAGACGTCCCCGATGGCCGCCCCGGCGGCACTCTCGCCGCTGACGAGGAACAGCTTGCCGTTGTGCAGGCAGGCGGCGGGGGTTTCCTGCGGGTCCCAATGGGCACGGGTGACCGGGGCGGTGCGCGACCAGTCGCTGCCGTTGCTGGAGCTCCAGACATCGTTTTTGGTCTCGCCCAGCCGCCAGTTCTCGCCGCCGAGGATGACAAGCTGGCCATCGAATACGGCGAAGCCGAATTTCTGCAGGGGGGCGAAGGGCGATGCCGTCACGCCTTCCGGCAGCGGGATGATGGGGTCGGGCTCCATGGCTTTGAGGGTCCAGTTCACGCCATCTGGGCTACGCCAGACGCTCGCGCCGTCCGTCGCGTAGAGCACATCGTCCAAGACGGTAGCGCGCACGGACACACCGGCCACGGCCCAGGGGGAGGTGGTGTCGCCGGGAATGTGAGATTGCGACCAGGGCGCGGGGGTGGGAACGGCAGTCCACGTGACGCCATCCGGGCTATGCCACACGTCTGCATCCCGCTGTCCCCAACGCCCGCCGCCGAGGAACCAGAGCTTGCCTCCCGCCACTACCAGGCTGCCTCCATCCCGTCCGGTCCAAGGGGCAGATGCGGGGGTTTGGGTCCAATGAACCAGGTCGGTCGTGTGCCAGACATCAGTCAGCCATGTGCCGCCACTGCCAATGCCCCCCACCAACCACAGTTTCCCGTCGAACACTGCCGAGGAGTGGTTGTAGCGGGCGACTGGGGTCGACCCGTCCAGGAAAACGCTCCGCCAGGTGTTCCCGTCATCGCTGGATGCCATGACCCAGTCCTGGGGCGTACGCGGTGCCCAGCCTCCTTCCCCCGCCAACCGCACGAGTTGGCCAGCGAAGGACTCGAGGGTGTGCCCGGTCGTGCTCCAGTATCCAGCCGGTGACAGCAATGGGTCCGCAACCAGAGACCATGTGGGATGGACGGGGTTGGGGATCGGCGCAAACTGGGCCTGAATCCAGCGATGCTCGCCGATGGTGAGGATGGCACCCGTACTGCGCGTAAGCCCAGCGGTGTCGCCTGCCCAGCCCGAGAACTGGAAACCGGGGGCGGGCGTGGCCGTGAGCGTGACGGAAGTCCCGGCAGTGAAGAGCGGTCCCGGCGGGTTGGCGGCTAGGGCGCCGCTGCCCGCCGGAGAGACAGCCAGTTCCAGGCGGTATTGGGCGGAGTAGGCCGGGACCACGGTTTCCCGTGCCGTGCTCCAGGGGGACGGCACCCGGGCGGCATCGATGCTACGCACCTGCCAGTGCAGCGTGCCGGTCGGGGGCTCGCGCAACTGGAGGCCGGACTGGCCCATTTCACCGTGGATAATGTTGCCAGCACCAGCGGTCGTACCGCAGCGCAGTTCGTAGCTCAGACCGGCGACGGGAGTCGTGTCATCCGCCCCATCGCCCCAAGTGAAGGTGAGAATGCCGTGCCCGTCGTGGGCGGCACTGAGAGTGGCGGGAGGGGTTGGTGACGCATTGACCGGGAAGAGCCCCGGCAGCGAAATGCTGTAGTCGTACAGACCGCACGAGAGCTTGGCCGTATCGCTCTCGCCCACCCAGGTGGTGGTGCCCGCAACTAACAGGTCCGGGTTGGCATCCCCGGTCAGGTCTCGTGCCTGGAGGAAGCCGCGATAGACGTCTGGCACGGGCAGGCCGAAGTCCGTGAACGTACCATCCCCTCGGTTCAGGACCGCGATGGTATCGGGGGCGCGCTGGGTTATGTCGCCATACAGCTCGGAGGTCGCGCCGGTACCGACCAGATCCGGTTTGCCATCGGCATCCAGGTCGCACCAGCGGATCTCGCCAGCGCGGAGAGGGGGTAGCTCCGTGTCGTGCTCGGTGAGATTGCCCGAGCCATCGTTCTGGTAGAGGCGGGTCCAGTCACCTTCCGTGCAGCCGGCAATCGCCAGATCGGGGTCGCCGTCGGCATCCCAGTCCGCGATGGCCACGGCGGGGGCTCGGACATCGGGCAGTCCGGTTGCCACCTCCTCGAAGCGGAGCGGGAGTCCGGCATTGCGGTACAGCTTGGTGGCGGCGGTCTCGTTCGTGACCGTGCCGGCCCCGGCGAGGATCAGATCGGGCAGGCCGTCCCCAGTCATATCGTGGGCGGCGATGGTGCCACTCGAGCTGCCGAGAACAGCGATGGTTGGCAGGTCCAGATCCCGCTCCTGAAAGCCACCGGGACCATTCAGTTGGATGGTCGTCCCGAGGATTCCCCCGAGGGCAATGTCCGGCCGACCATCGCGGTCGAAGTCGGCCACGGCCACGGCCTTGCGCCGGCAACCAGGGAGGGAGGCGAACTCGCTGGCGAAGCTCCCCGCGCCGTCGCCGGCGTAGATTTTCGTGGCGGCGTCGGCGCCGACCAGCAGGTCGACGAGGCCGTCCCCGTTGGCATCGAGCCAGCGGACCGTATGCCCAGCCTGCAACGCGCCGCGCGTGGTCACCGAGAAGCCGCTGGTGCCGCCGGCGTTCGTCCAGAGCTGCGTGCCGCCCGCAGAAGTCACGGCCAGATCCAGATCGCCGTCCCCATCCCAATCGCAGGGGGCGGCATCGCCATCTACGGTCGCAAGGTCAGGGATGGCAAGAGCATCCTGATAGCGGCCCAGATAGATCTGGGTCCGGGCATTGAAGTCCGAGCTGATGGACAAGGGCGCGGTCTCGGTCCAGGAAAGCTGACGCGTTTCGTCCCAAGAGGACAGTTTCACGTCGTCCAGGAAGGAGGAGTCGCCGTCGAAGTGCCATGCCCACAGCCGCACGCCTGCAGAGCCGCTGGCCAGCATATCGGTGGCATCGACCCAGATGCCCTGATCGACGGGATGGGCAGCATCACCCGTGCCGGGGAACAGGTTCACCCAATCGCCACCCTCGCCGGATGGGCCAAGACCGCCGCTGAGCAGCCGCTGGTCGCCATTCATACCGCCCA
>JABGQJ010000198.1 GCA_018648945.1 Victivallales bacterium | reverse complement strand
GTGAACACCGCGTGCAGGTGCGGGCCTTGGTTGCCGGGCGAGAGATCGGGCAGGAGGAGGCAGTGTTCACCTCCCGGGCAAAGGCGCGGGTGGCCTTCCGGCCCGACGGGGTGATGCTGCTCGATGGCAAGCCGTTTCTGCCGATCGGGTTCTACCATGTCTCACAGTCCTTCCCACCCGAGCACCGGTTGCAGATGGTGCGGGATGTGGCGGCGGCTGGGTTCAATACGGTGCACACCCGCATCCTGAAGCTGGAGCAGTACGGGCCGTTCCTGGACGAGTGCGAGCGGCTGGGCGTGAAGGTGATCACCGAGTTCAGCGTTCCGCCGGAGAAGGTGATTCCCCGCTATCGGAACCACCCGGCCGTGCTGGGCTGGAATCCCGGGGACGAGCCGGCGGCTCACGGCACGCTCCCCGAGGAGATGTTCGCCCGCTATGATCGCTTCAAGCGCCTCGATCCCGACCACCTGGCCTACACCGTCATCTGCCGCCCATTGGAGTATGCCGCCTATGCGCGCGGCACGGATGTGCTGGCCCCCGATCCCTATCCGGTGCCTCGGGGGAAGGTGGAAAGTGTCTACCAGCTTCTCAAACAGGCCGCGTGGGAGGCGAGGCTGCAGGGCACCGCCGTCTGGGCCGTACCGCAGTGTTTTGGCGGCTACAGTGGCTGGACCCGTCCGCCCACCCCTGCCGAACTGCGTGCGATGACGTATCTGGAGATGCTCGCCGGCGCGCGTGGGTTCATCCTCTATACCTACGCCGACGGCAAGTTCCAGATCCGTGACCACGACGTGCTTTGGCGAGCAGCCGGCGAACTGGCGGGGGAGTTGAAGGCTCTGGCCCCCTTCGTGCTCAACGCCACGTCGACATCGGCGAAGAAGCCCGCCAAGTACTATGCCGGTACGTGGTGGCGAGGCGACGTGGCCCGGGTGGTGCTGGTCAATGCGACCGGCGAACCGCAGAGCTTCTCGTGCGAAGCGGCGAGTGCGGAAGTCGTTGCCGGGAGCCTGCCAGACCTGCGCGTGGACAAGGGAACGGCACGTGGCACATTGCCCCCGCTGGACCGGGTGATCCTGTCCGTTCGCCGGAAGGCGCGCTAGGTTTCAGAAAAGGAACTCCCATGACCAACCAGCCCAATATCCTCTTTGCCGTCGCGGACGATGCATCCCACTTCAGCGCCTACGGGCACAGCTTCGTGAACACCCCCAACTTCGACCGGGTGGCACGGGATGGCATTCTCTTCACCAGTGCCTTCACCACCAACCCAAAGTGCGCGCCCTCGCGGGCGAGCATTCTGACCGGGCGGCACACGTGGCAGAACCGGGAGTCGTGTCTGCATTGGAACTACTGGCCGGACAATCTGGATGTCTACCCCGATCTCCTGGAGGATGCAGGCTATCACATCGGGTACACCGGCAAGCCCTGGGGCCCCGGCGATTGGAGGCGCTGCGGTCGCACGCGCAATCCGGCGGGCGATGTGTACAATGCCCGCAAGCTCACGCCGCCCGAGGGCAGCAAGATCTCGGCCATCGACTACGCGGGCAACTTCGAGGAGTTCCTCGCCGCTCGGCCCGAGAGCAAGCCCTTCCATTTCTGGTATGGTGGGCAGGAGCCCCATCGGCAATACACACCAGGCGAGGGGCAACGGCATGGCAAGAAACTGGAGGAGGTGACCGACGTTCCCCCCTACTGGCCGCAGGAGGACGAGATCCGGGCGGACATGCTGGACTACGCCTTCGAGATCGAGTGGTTCGACCGTCATCTGGGGCTGATGCTGGAGAAGCTGGAGTCTATCGGTGAGCTTGACAACACGCTGGTGGTGGTCACTTCCGACAACGGCGCGCCCTTCCCCCGCGTGAAGGGCCAGATGTACGACGACGACTTCCGCCTGCCCTTTGCGGCCATGTGGCCGTCGCGGATCAAGCCGGGGCGGCGGGTGGACGACCTGATCAGCTTCATCGATATCGCCCCGACCTTCGCGGATGCTGCCGGGATCGAGGTGCTCGCCGGCTTCTCCGGGCGCAGTCTGTTCGACGTATTTGCCGCCGAGGGTAGCGGCATGGTCACCCCGGACCGTCAGCGTGCCTACATGGGGCGTGAACGGCACGACATGGGTCGCGAAGGCGATCTGGGCTATCCCGTGCGCTGCATCCGGACGCCCCAGTACCTCTACGTCCGCAACTTCGCCCCCGACCGTTGGCCCGCTGGCAATCCCGAGACCAACTACACCAACTGCGACAGCTCCCCCACCAAGTCCCGCATCCTGGCCCTCAAGGAGCTGGGCGACGAGTTCTACTGGCAGCTCTCCTTCGGCCGGCATCCCGCCGAGGAACTCTACGACATCCAGGCCGACCCGCATTGCATGAGCAATCTGGCCGAAAGGCCCGAACACGCAGAGCGGAAGGAATCCCTCTGGCAGGAACTCCAGGCCGAACTGCACCGCACCGGCGATCCCCGCATCGCCGGGAACGGCGATGTCTTCGAGAGCTACGAGTACATCGTCGATGCCCCCCACGCCTGGAAGCACTACCTAGCCGGTGACTGGGAGCAGCAGGGGTATTGAGGGCGGGATTGGCCAGAGCGTCCCCGCCCTGGTTCTTCCTGGCCAGACCAAGTCCCTTCCGCCTGCTTGGGAGTGCGCTGCTTGCCGTGTCACTGCATCTCTGTGGCTGGTGGGTTGGGCGGCGGTGCCGGGATCAATCTCTTGGCAACGGCACGATTCCGGGTGGTAGTGGCCGGTGCGCGCCCTATCTTGTGGCGAACAATTGGTGGCGTCCCGGCCCGATGGTGAGGGGCGCGAGAGCTTCAGCAGAAGGACGATGTCATATGCAACTGGGCGTCAACTCGGTACTGTTTGGCGGACACGACCTACGCACTGCGTTTCAGCATATCAAATGGGCGGGCTACGACGCCGTGGAGATTTCGGCCTTGGCTGGTTGCGGGGCCTTCGGCGATCCGCTGGGCGAGCATCTGCATCTCGCTGACTGGCGTGCCGACGCGTCGCTGATCCGGGAGGTGCGGGAGGAATTCGGCCTGCCGATCAGTGCCATGGAAGTGGGGCCGCTGGACGAGGAGCGCATCCGCCGCGCCTTCGAAGCCGGCGCGGAATTGGGCATTCCCATCATCAACATCGGTCCGAGCGGCAAGACCGGCGTGCCCGGCGATTTGGAGACGTGCATCGAGCGCATGGCGGCGCTGGCCGCCGAAGCGGAAGCCCATGGCGTCTGCCTCTGCGTCAAAGCCCACATCGGCAACTCCATGTACGACACGGCCACCACCTTGCAGGTGATGGCCGCCATTGATTCGCCCGCCTTCGGGATCGACATGGACCCGAGCCACATCCATCGCGGCGGGGAAGTGCCCAAGGAGGCGCTGAAGCAGGTCGTCTCCCGCGTGCGCCATGTCCATATCCGCGATTCCGGACCGGGCCCCGCGCCCGGCAAGGCCGAGGAACAAGCCTGCGGGCGTGGTGAGATCGACCTGTTTGGCTACTGCGCCGTGCTCCTGGATGCGGGCTACACGGGCCCGGTCAACCTGGAGATCATCGGGGCTTCCCAGTATGAGGTCAGCCGCAGTGCCATCATTGCGGCGGAGAGTTGCGGCTATCTCAAGGCCGCGATCGAGGCGAACGGTCGCTAATTCACTAGAGGAAGGACATGGCCATGGATCCCCTGCGCATCGTTGTCACTGCTGATATCTGTCCGAACGAAGGCCTGGCCGAGGAGTTACTCCAAGGTGACCCCCGGCGCTTCGTGCGGCCCGTTGTGGACTTGTTCGACCGGGCCGACTTGGTCATCGGCAATCTGGAGACCCCATTGGTCGATACCGCGACCCCGATCCCCAAGACTGGTCCGAACTTCATCACCCCGCCCGCCGTCCTGCCCGCTTTGTGTGAGATGGGTTTCGACGGGTTCACACTGTGCAACAACCACACCAACGACCAAGGCCTGCCGGGGTTGGCCGAGACGCTGCGGGTGTTGGATGCCGCTGACGTCCCCCACTGCGGGGCGGCCCTGACCCACGAAGCCGCCTCGCTGCCCATGACCTTCGAACGGCAGGGACGACGGATCGCCGTGTTCAACTTCGGCGAGGGCGAGTATGGCCAGGCGCAGGACGATGGTCCCGGCGCCGCCCGCCTGGATGGGTACTGGCAGGAGCAGCGGGTTGCGGCCGCGCGTGCCGAATTCGATGTCATTCTGGTCATTCTCCACTTGGGCAACGAGTACCAGCCGATTCCGTCGCCGGTGACCACGTCCTTCTGCCGCCGCTTTGCGGCTGCCGGAGCGGATGCGGTGATTGGGCACCACGCCCATATTCCTCAGGCAGACGAGGTGTTCGAAGGTACGCCGGTCTGCTTCAGTCTGGGGAACTTCCTGTTTGGCTACCCGTTCACGCCGGAACGTTGGCGCAACAACCCCTGTTGGTACCTGAGCAGTGTGGCCGAGATCGTGATCGGTGATGCGGGGTGTCGACTTGAGCTGCACCCGTTTGCCCAGCTGGAGGATCGAGGACTGCACGCCCTGTCCGAGGCTGGCCGGGCGGCGTTCGACCAATACATGACCCGCTGCCGGGAGATCCTGGGGACGACCGCTGATCATCGGCGGCTTTGGGACCAGGAGGCGCGCGACCTGTTCAAGGGGCATCGGGTGGCCTTGGCCCGTTGGGCTGGGGATCTCGCGCACGAGGACGATGCGGTGAGTCACCGTGCCGCCACTTGCCTGTTCAACGTGTTCCGTTGCGATGCCCATCACGCGGCAATCCAGCAAGGGCTGCGCTTGATGTATGAGCGCCGACTGGACGACGACCCCGGCACGGTGGCAGAACTTGCCGAGTTGCGCGAATTGATCAAGCAGAGCTTCGACTGATTCCCCGGAGAACGCGATGGATTTGCGATCCTATGCCCAAGCCACGAGCCGAGCTGCGGCAAAGGTGTGCAGCCACGTGGGCGACCGCTGGTACGGCCAACGCTTGGCGGGTGATCCTGGCAAGCGCCTTGCCGGTGACCCGGCCGAGAACGTGAAGACTGTCAAGGCGGCGTCTCGTCGCCTGGGGGCCGATGTGGTCGGGATTTGCGCCGTGGATGCGGCATGGTTGGCGGAACGCCCGGCTCGCGGCGAACTGGGGCCGGATGCCGAGGATCTTGGTTGGGCCGTGGTGTTGGGCTTCGCCATGGACATCGGGCGGATTCGGCAGAGCGATGAAGAAGCCTCGGCGGAGTCGCGGATCGGCTACATGCGCATGGCGGTTACGGCGGCTGCCGTCGCCGAGTTCCTGACGGAGCTGGGCCACGCGGCCATGCCGTTGGGAAACCAGCGCGTGGCCAGTGTCCCGTTGGCCATCCGCGCGGGATTGGGGGCACGCGGTCGCAACGGCCTGCTGCTTCATCCCGACCACGGGCCCTGTCTGCGTTTGGCCAAGGTGCTCACCGACCTGCCCTTGGCCAGCGATGCAGCGGGTTCGACCGAAGTGGCCGCCGTCTGCTTGTCCTGCGATGCCTGCGTGGTCGGCTGTCCAGCGGGTGCCATCGCGGCCGGCAGAGACACCCAGGGAGCGAGTTCGGCCTGCCCGGACTACTGGCGGCAAGGACATCGCGGTTGCGCGCGCTGCATCGCCGCTTGTCCTGCCAGCGGCTGATCCTCTCGGCTCGGCGCGGGCAACAGAAATGCCCCGGATGTTGCCGCCCAGCTTGGGGCAGATTCTCTTGCCTCCAAATGGGACGAGTTTTCTCCCATATACCGGAACTTGCCCATTTCTGCTGGGTCAATATGTACGTAAGACGAAAGACCAAGAACAGCAAAGGGCTACAAACCAAACAGTACGCACAATTTAATGCCCCGGTAGGCTTCCTTTCTTCTCTTCCTCTCTCCTCATCTCTCTTCTCTCCCATAAGTCCTGCCGGGGTGTTTTTTGTTTGGTACCTTCCCGGCTTCGTGGCTGCCTTCAGTCCCCGATCATGTCGGGGGCGTCGGCGCAGTATTCGCGCCGCCGGCATTCGCCGCAGCGGCTTCCCATCCAGACGGCGTCGAACTGGGTCATGATGGCATGGACGAGTTCGGGGTCGTGGGTGAGAAAGCCGGACTCGAAATTTCGCTTGCCCACGCTCTTGGCCCCCATGCCCGCGCCGGTGAGATTGGCGCTGCCGGAGTAGGCGAAGGTGCCATCGATGATGACGCTCTTGAAGTGCACGCGGGGGCAGAGGAGCCGTTCCAGGCCCGTGATCAGGTTGGGATAGCGGTCGAAGTCCTTGCGGAAGACGGGGCCGGGCTCCTTGGCATGGATCAGGCGCACGGCGACCCCGTCGCCGAGGAGATCGGAGAGGATCTCCAGGAAGGGGACGAAGCGCTTTCCCTTGGGCACATGGGCGTCCTTGATGTCGG
Organism: Victivallales bacterium; assembly: GCA_018648945.1. The sequence continues at coordinate 4,933 of JABGQJ010000198.1, read as the reverse complement.
CCGTGCCGATCCAGACAAAGCGCTCCGCTGCCGGGACCCGTTCGGCGAGGACACGCTCGAAGATGTCCCGGTCGGTGACGAACTCGACCAGCCCGCGCGCGCTCATGCTACATCTCCGCCAATACGGCGCGCGCGTCGGCTTCCAGTTCGGCCAGGGGCATGGATTCGACCACGGCCCGACCGAGTTCGGCCAGGAAGACGAAGTGAATCCGTTCGCCGGCGCGCTTCTTGTCGTGGCGCATGGTATCGATGATCGCGTCCGCAGCCACGCTGGGGCGGGTGGGCAGGCCAAGACGGTGCAGCAGGGCTTCCACCCGCTCCACCTCGGCTTGCCCGATGAGCCCACGCCGGGCAGAGAGACGGACGGCGAGGGCCGTGCCGATGCCGACGGCGTGGCCATGCGGCACGCCCTGAAGCTTCTCGATCGCGTGGCCCAGGGTGTGCCCGAAATTGAGCTTGCGCCGTTCGCCTGCCTCGCGTTCATCCTGGTTGACCACCCCAGCCTTGATGCGGACGGAGTGGGCCACCAGCGCGCCAAGCACCTCGGGGTTGGCGGCCAGTGCATCTTCCGCGTGCTCTTCCAGATAGGGGAGCATGGCAGCATCGGCGATCAGAATATGCTTGAGGATCTCGGCCAGGCCGCAGCCTAGTTCCTTGGTGGGAAGAGTGCTCAGGGCATCGGCGGGGCAGAGCACGAACTCGGGCTGATTGAAGGGCCCCATAATGTTCTTGTACCCATCCACGTTCACCCCGTTCTTGCCGCCCACGCTGGCGTCGACCTGAGCCAGGAGCGTGGTGGAGACGAAGCCGAAGCGGACCCCGCGCATGAAGGTGGAGGCAAGGAATCCGGTGACGTCGCAGACAATGCCGCCGCCGACACCGACCAGGAAGATCCCTCGGTCGGCCTCCTGGGCGAGGAGCGGGCGGAAGAGCTCGAGGACCGTCTCGACCGTCTTGCTTTTCTCCCCCTGTCCAATCAGCAACTGCGGCCAGAGCGGCAGAGCGGCCCCATGGAGGCGCGCCACATTCTCGTCGGTGACGCAGAAGACCCGCGCCCCCTTGGGCACCAGGTCGGCGACCATGGGCACGGTGCCGCCCACGGTGACCGTGGAGTCGCCTGATGCACCGCTGATCTCGATGGTCTGCAGCATGGCATCCACGTCCCTAGTCCTCCTCGAGGATCAGATGTTGCTGCTTGTCGATGGACTCCTGGTGAATGGCCGTGAAGACCTTGTCCACGAAGTCGGTGCTGAAGCCATATTGGCTGGCCCGTTCGTGGATGCGCTGGACGATGGCATCCCAGCGACCGGTCTGGAGGACGGCGATGTTGTTGTCCTTCTTGATCTGACCGATCCTGACCGCGACCTCCATGCGCCGGCTCAGTAGCTCCAGCAGTTGCCGGTCGCATTCGTCGATTTCGGCACGGAGTTCGCTGAGCTGGCTCTGGAAATCGGGGCTTTCGCTGGTCATTTGCGGCACCACCACATGTGTGAGAAGGTTATGGAGCTGTTCCGGAGTGAGTTGTTGCTGGGCGTCGCTCAGGGCAACGCCCGGGTTGCAGTGCGTCTCGACCATGACGCCATCGTAGGCCAGACTCATGGCTCGACGGACGAGATCTTCGATGAATTCGGTGTTGCCTGCAATATGACTCGGATCGCAGAACATGGGAACATCGGGCAACCGACGGCGGAGTTCAATGGGCAACTGCCATTGGGGTTCGTTGCGGTAGGGGGATTTGCTGGCACTGGAGAAGCCGCGATGGATGGCCCCGATGCGGCCAAGGCCGCTGTCCGCCAGACGCTCGATGGCGCCCTGCCAGAGATCCACGTCTGGGTTCACGGGGTTCTTGACGAGCACCGGGATGTTCACGCCGCGGAGCGCATCGGCAATCTCCTGCACGGCGAAGGGGTTGGCGCTGGTGCGTGCCCCGATCCAGACGAGGTCCACTTGCGTGCGCAGGGCCTCGTAGACATGCTTCGGCGAGGCCACCTCGGTGGCGGTCCAGAGGCCGGTCTCCTGTTTGACCGTGCGGAGCCAGTCGAGGGCGATGGAACCGTAGCCCTCGAAGGAGCCTGGCCGAGTGCGGGGTTTCCAGATGCCCGCGCGGAAGACTGACACGTGCGATCCGGCCAGTCCCCGGGCGGTGGCGAGCATCTGCTCCTCGGACTCGGCGCTGCATGGCCCGGCGATCACGATGGGGCGCTGCGGGTTAGGCAGATCCCATTGGCTGAGAGGTAGGGTATTCATGGTCAGTCTCGTTGTTCTGTCTGTCTGTGTTGGGAGGCGGCGAAGCGGGTTAGCCGTTGAGAACGCGGCGAATATCGTTCGCGTTGCGGATCATGCGGGTGAGCCCTTCGGCGTCCCCTTCGACCAGGCAATCTCGAAATCGCTGCACCTGCTTCAGGTATTCGTCCAGTACATTGAGGACGTTGTCGGCGTTTTGGCGGAAAATGGGGGTCCACATTTCGGGCGAGCTCTTGGCCAGCCGGGCGGTGGAGCTGAAGCCGCCGCTGGCGAGGTCGAAGAGGGTGTGCTCATCCTCTTCCTTCTCGAGGACTGTGAGGGCCAGGGCGAAGCTGGTTACATGGGAGATGTGGGACACGTAGGCCACATGCTCGTCGTGCTGGTCGGCCCGGAGGCGCACCAGCCGCATGTTCAGTGCGCGGTACATGGCCTCCACCTCGCGCAGCGCATCCTCGTCGCTGTCCGCGACGTCGCAGACGATGCCCGCCTTGCCCTCGAAGAGGTTGGGCAAGGCCGCCCAGGGCCCCGAATTCTCGGTTCCCGCCATGGGGTGGGAGGGCACGAACCGGGAGCGCTTGGGGTGGCCGCGGAGCGCATCGACGACAGCCCGCTTGGTGCTGCCGACATCGGTCACGGTCTGCGTCGTCACCAGGTCCAGGACCTGGGGGAGCACCTGCAGGCTCGCGCTGACCGGGATCGCGACCAGGATGTAGTCCGACTGGGCCACGGCAGTGGCGAGGTCCGTCGTCTCGTCCACCAGCCCCAGCCGCACGGCCGCCTCGCAGTGCATGGGCGCACTGTCGACGCCGATGATCCGGTTCGCGAATCCCCTGCGTCGCAGATCGGTGGCCATGGAGCCGCCAATCAGGCCCAAGCCAACGACCGTCATCGTTCGGCCTGCCTCGTCGCTGCCGTTGGTACGTCTCGCTGTATCTGTCATGCCCACTTCCTACTGCCCGTTCTCGGCCATGGCATGGTGTACCTGTTCGAAGGATCGCCTGCCCCTCTGGTACTCGCCCAGTTCCTCGAAGGTCTCGGTGAGTGGACGCATGGCCGAGAGAGCCTGCCGGTACCGAACTGGATCGTCGAAGGCGAGGTCGATGTAGAAGAGGTACTGCCATTCGCGCCCGATGATGGGAAGGGACTGAATCTTGCTCAGGTCCACGTCGTAGTAGGAAAGAATGGAGAGGGCGCGGGCGAGGCTGCCTGGTTGATGTGGCAGCGAGAAGCAGAGCGAAGCCTTGTCCGGATGCCCTTCCAGCCCTTTGATCTCGTGTTCGGAGAGGATCAGGAAGCGGGTGTAGTTCCGCTTGTTGGTCTCGATCTCCCGGCCCAGGAGCTCAAGCCCATACATCTCGGCGGCCAGTTCGCTGGCGATGGCACCCACCCCCATCAGCCCCTCGTCGGCGATCACCTTGGCACTCGATGCGGTGTCGCCCCATTCCACGAGCCGGATATGGGGATGGGCATCGAACCAGACCCGACTTTGGTTGATGGCCATGGGGTGGGAACGGACCTCGGTGATGTCCTCCACCCGTTGCCCCGGCAACGCCATGAGGTTCTGGGCGATGCGCAAGTAGATCTCACCCACGATGCGGGCCCGGGAGCTGCGCACCAAGCTGTAGTTCGACAGGATGCTGCCCGCCACCGAGTTCTCGATCGCCATCATGGCCGTGTCGGCGGCGTAGGTGTCCAGCGCCGCGAACTGCTCGGCGAAGGTCGCGCAGGGGACGATGGTGATCTCGTCGCCGAAGTATTGCCGGGCGGCAATATCGTGGAACGATCCCTGGATTCCCTGGATGGCCACTCGTCTGGGTTCACCGGTCATGGTCTGCTATTCCTGATCCTGGATGGGGCATATGGTCGTTCTGCGGGGGAGACAAACACAACGGCTCCGAAAGCCGGAGCCCTCGGAGCCGTTCATATGACGCGAGTCACTTCTCCATCACAGGCGTGCGCTCACTCGACTCCGGGGATGGAGACAGCATAAAACCGGCCGAACGCGGGGGCGCTAAGGCACTGGGCGTTCAGCATGGTCTCCTTGCTCTGGGGGATCGGTGTGCTCATGTCTCTGGTCGGTTGGGAACGGTCGGCAAAAAAAAAGCCCCGCCGTCAGGCGGGGCTTGCGTGGTATCTGGTGTACACCCACACGCAACCCCACCTACGGGAAGTAGTAGGTAAACTCGTAAAAGAGATTGCGGACGGACGTATTCATCGGGTCTCGCCTGATTTGTCGGTTACTCAAGCTGTACTTTACGCGGACAGGGGCGCGCCGTCAAGGTTCCACTGCGACTTTCGGAGAAGGGCCGGACAAGGAAAACCCCCGGCAGGGTCGGGAAGAGAGGAGAGAGGAAGGAAGAGGAAGGGAGGAGGGTGACCTGCCGGGGGCAAATGAGTTTTTGGTTGTCTGGGAAATCGAGTTTGGGTGTCTGTCTCGCTGTGTTTCGGTGTCCCGTTTCGTATAATGATACAGTAGCTCTAGCCTTGGGGAATGCAAGAGTATATGGTGGGTTTTTCGATAAGAATTGTGGGTCTAGGTAGGGGGACTCGGGGTGTTTCCTGGCAGGTGGTCGGTTGACCTCCTTGCCAGAGCGGTCTACGGTACGGGCGCGAAGGGGCAACGGGCCTTGGATTCCTCGCGTGTTGATCGTGCCCCAACGTCAGTCAGGATACGGAGCATCAGCCATGA
>JABGQJ010000197.1 GCA_018648945.1 Victivallales bacterium | reverse complement strand
CTGCGGCGCTACGGCTGGGCGCGACACGGCGGCAACGGCTCCATCAAGCGCAACCAAGGCTCCCGTTCCCGACCCGGCAAGGACGGGGCCCGCGGCTCCAAGCTCTACCCCCTCCTCCTCAAGGGCCACGGCAAGACCAAACTCACCCCCGAGGAACTCCGCCGCATCACCCTCTGGCTCGACTGCAACACCAACTTCTACGGGGCCTACCGCGACATCGAGAAGCAGGCCCGAGGCGAGCTCGTCATTCCCTCGCTACGATAGAATCCCGGACCGCGGGCATGGGATTTCTCTGGTCTCATACCGATTTCGCGCCAAGCGTAGGGTTCGCCTTGGCCGGTGAGGGCCGTGTATAGGGGCCGACTTGGGGCTTTCGCGCCCTCGCGAACACCCGTCCCAGGTGATTGCCAATCCACAGCATGGCTACTCGACGGGCGACGGTCCCCCGGCGCTTTGCGCCGTGGTCGCGAGGCCGCGAACGCCCCAGGGGGCCGCCATGGAACACCCGAACTCCGGCGCAGCCAAGCTCAGGCAGTGGCCCCCCTCGACCGAGACAGGCCCTGGTGAAGGAGAGCGGGCCAGTGCCGGTCAGCTAGCCCTGTCGCCTACTTGCCGTGGGAGAGCAGGAAGGCGACATCTTCCTCGGTAAGCTCACCCAGGCGACCGGGCGCACCCGCGATGAGGCGGCGGAAGAGGTCCCGCTTGCTCTCCTGGAGGGCAAGGATCTTCTCTTCTATCGTGTGGCGAGTGACGAGTTTGATGGCGGTCACGTCCCGGGTCTGGCCAATGCGATGGGTGCGGTCGGTGGCCTGATCCTCGACCATGGGGTTCCACCACTGGTCGTAGTGGATCACCGTGTTCGCGCCGGTCAGATTCAGCCCCGTGCCCCCGGCCTTGAGACTGAGCAGGAAGATCGGGATGCCGTCGTCGGCGTTGAAGCGATCGACCCGCATCTGGCGGTCCTTGGTGCTTCCGTCCAGGTATTCGTAGCGGATACCGTTCTCGTCCAGCCAGGGGGGGAGAAGCTTGAGGACGCTGGTGAACTGGCTGAAGAGGAGGATTCGGCAGCCGCTGTCGATGGCTTCCAGGATGACTTCCCGGGCGAGGTCCATCTTGACCGAGGGAATGGGTTGCTCGAAGCCCTCGCGGAAGTCCTCGGGGAGCAGATCGGGGTGGCAGCAGATCTGGCGCAGCCGCATGAGGATGGAGAGGAGTTCGAAGCGATGGCGCCGCCAGCCCTCGCCCTGGGCCTGGTTGAGCATCTGGCGCCCGGCGGCGAGCACGGTGTTGTAGAGGTGGCGCTGTTCGGTGCCGAGATCGCAGAAGACGACCTGTTCCATCTTCGGGGGCAACTCCTCGCACACTTCCTTCTTGGTTCGGCGCAGGATGAAGGGGTGAACATGGGACGCGAGTTCGCGGAGAGAGACATCGCGCTGTTCGTCGCTCGTGGGCGTCTCGTAGTCCTGCCGGAACTCCCGCTGCGATCCCAGATACCCCGGAAGCACGAAGTCGAAGATGGACCAGATCTCGGACAGGCTGTTCTCGATCGGGGTGCCGGTGAGTACCAAGCGGTGGTCGCCGCGCAGCTCTTTGCAGGCGGTCGCGTTGGCGGTGCGGGGATTCTTGATGTGCTGGGCTTCATCCAGGATGGCGTACGCGAAATCATGCGTGCCGTACTCGATGATGTCGCGGCGCAGCAGGGCATAGGAGGTAACGATCAGGTCGTGATCCCCAACCATGGCCAGGAGATCCGCCCGGTCCGCCCCGCGGACGGCCATCGTCTTTAGTTCCGGGGTGAAGCGTTGGGCTTCCACAAGCCAGTTCTCCACCAGGCTGGTGGGACAGACCACGATGGAGGGCTTGGCGACCGACGCGGAATACTTGTGAGCCGAGACGGCGGCCAGGGCCTGGACCGTCTTGCCCAGCCCCATTTCGTCGGCCAGGATGCCATGGAACCCACATTCCTCCAACAGGCGCAGCCAGCGCACGCCTTCCTGCTGATAGCCTCGGAGGCGCTCCGAAAGGGATGCGGAGAGGTGGGGCAACTCCACCGCGCTGGGATTCAGGAGGCGGTCGCGCAGTTCCCGCCAGGCACCATCGTAGCCGGCAAGGTAGGGCTCGACGATGTCGGCCAGGGCTACCGCGCTGAAGTGGTCGAAGCGAAGGCGGTCGCCATCGCGCTCGGCGGCGCGCCGGAGCAGCAGGCGCAGGATGCGCATCACATCGGTTGGCAGACGGACCACGCTGCCGTCCTCCAGCGTCAGGAACTCCTCGCCGCGTTCCAGGGCTTGGGCCAGCTGGTCCCAGGAGACGGACGCACCATCCACCGTGCCCAACTCGCACACGGTCTCGAACCAGGATTCACTTTCCCGACCACTCGCCATGGAGAGCGTGATCTCACCGGAGCGTTGAGCCCGCCGCGTAAAGCCAGGGGTCCACAGCACCTCCCAGCTGTCCACCAGAGTGTCCAGGTCCTTCTGTAGGAAGCGCCAGATGCTGGCGGCGCGGGCAAGGCGGAAGCGTTGAGGCTGCCCGGGTAGACTGGTAAAGCCCAGCCTGCGGAGTTCGGTCTCGGCGCCCTTCTCAGCCGCCTCGTCGCGCCGCACAAAGCCCGAACCAGCCCAGACCAACGCGGCCTCGCCAGGTGCGATGCGCTGCCCCGCATAGGTGAACTCCAGGGTGGCATGGATGCTGTTCCCCGGCCAATCCAGGGTCAGCAACGGGTGGCAGTCGCCGGTGCGACAGGCCAGGGCTTCCATGCTTCTCGCGGGTCGCAGGTCCACCGGTAGACGCCCGCTCTGGACCAACTGCCCCAAGCGCTCGCTCTGCTTGCCGTCCACCATGATCGGCGTCCCGCGCAGAAAAAGCAGCAACCAGGGCAGAGGAAGGGCGCCCGGTAGCCACCAGAAGTCATTCTCATGGCCGATCCAGTAGCCCCCACGCCCGGCGATGAAGACCCCCTTCGCAGGCGGCAGGACGCCACGCTCGGGCAGTTCCAGGAACGGCCGCAACTCGCGGTCCTCTCCCTTCTCCGCCATGGCCATCACCACATGGAGCTTCTCCTGATGGATCGTGATCCGGCCCCCAGATGCCTGAATGGTCCCCCCGCCGCTGAGCAAATGAAGCAGGTCGGAGAGCTCGTAGGCATTCACCTGGATGGTATTGCCGGTAATCAAACTGTTCTGCACCAGGTAGCGCATGATCTGTTGGTCGCGGGGAGGGAAATCCACCAACCGAAGATTGCCCGCCGCCCGCTCGGACTCCAGGAGGCGGCGAATATTGCCGGCGGCATAGGTCTTGCCCTTGGCCGCGATACAGGCGGTCAGGCTCAGTCGGTTCCAGTGACTCTCCATGGTGCCCAGCACACCCTCGACCAGCAGCACCAGCGCGGTGTCCGTCACGGGAGAAGCGAGGAGCGAGCGTAACGCGTCGGCGGCAAGTCCGGAGGCGGGGGGCGTCGCGGGAGGGGTGGAGACCGTGGTATCGCCGCCCGTGGCAGGTGAAGTGGCGGAGTAATCCTCCTCCTTGAAGAAGGAGATGAGGTCCGGCGTCTCATGGGCCACGGTCAGCAATGCCGCCACGGCGTGTTCGCAGAAGAGCGTGTGCTTGGGGCAGGAGCACTGCGAGGTGACACGGCGCTGGCGGACGGTCAGTTTGAGAGCGTGGAATCCCCCGTCGGACCCCGCGATGCGGACCACCACCGAGCGCGACACGCGCTTCAGATCAAGGATTGCCCCCTCATGGTAGAGCTTCTGGCCAAGTCGCCAGTTTTCAGCTCCTGCCAGGACTGCCAGATTGTGTTCCAGAGCGTGTTCGGTCATCCGCAGAAAGAGGCCATTTCTCGTCCGTTTGGCACCAAAAGTAGATCAGCGAAACCACAACTATACCTTGCGGGGGGAGGTTTCGCGAGCGCATTTCCCGCGCGAGATGCGAATGATCTGCCATCCCTCGGCCTGGCGGTCGAAACGCAGGGCACTCCCTCTCTCGTCGACCCCCTAGACGAGCGCACGAAGAAGGAGGAGTCCCGGCTCGAAGCCGGTGCTCCCGGCACGAACGAAGGGCAGAGCGCTCGCCGGCCGATGGAGGTAGGGCCAACGCGTAGCCGCGACTCCCGTTCCGGGGTAGGTGCGCCGGGCCCCGGTGCACTCTTCCCGCTCGTACCACGCCACCGAGAAGGCAGAACTCGGAAGACAGGCTATTCTGCCAATACCAAGCCAGCAAACTCAGAGAAAGTGTCAGTCGGTCCGTGCGAGTTCCCGTGAGAACAGGTGTAAGACTCCAATGCTCTCCGTCACCAGAATGGCGTGTTTGGTGCTTTTGATGTCTCTCTTTTCCTCATGCAGATCGAGTGAGGTGTTGTCGAAGACGAGACAGGCAGAGATAATCGAGGAGGCGCTCCGGAATCTCCTTTCTGATCAGCGCGAGGCCATCGAGGTCGATGCTCCCTTTGTCTATGAAACAGATGTGTTCTCGGGCGGCATAGTCCTATCAGACTCACACCAGTTCTCAATTGGGAGATGGGCAGTACGAACCATGGGCAAGAGAGCGGTTGCCAGGATTGAGAAGAGGTCCAGCGGGGCCGGGAGATTCGAGTCCGAGGTGATCGAGGTCGAGTTTGAGCTACAGGATGGTGCGGTTGATATAGAAGACTGGCGAGCGTACCAGGGACGGGGGACCTATGTTCAGGATCTTCGGATGGATTAGGCTGCGCTGGCCGGGATGAGCAGTGCAGCCCCAAGAGGCGGGAACTGGGGACGAGCTGCTTCGGACGGATATTCCCGACGGGCCATCTTGAGCGCGGCCCCAGGCTCCCGGAAGGAGGAAAGGATGCCGGCTGGAAGCCGGCGCTCCCGGCCGCGTCCTCCACGAGACAAGCTCAACGCGTAGCCGCGTCGACCGTTCCGGGGTAGGTGCGCCGGGCCCCGGTGCACTCTTCCCGCTCGTCCCACGCCACCGGGAAGGAAGAACTCGGAAGAAAACAGGGCCATCCTGGACTTCGACGCCGGGGCTGCTCTCGGGGAGCAGGAACCCGGCTCCGGGAGGCGGGAATTGCCGCGTCGACCGTCGTCAGGATGGGACCAGAGGCAATCCGCGCTCGGCCTAGCCTGGACTACTGGGCATCGTCGCAGAAGCCGGTAGGGCGCGCATGGTCAGCGGGTTGCGGGCGTGAGCTGGGTGCAGGTGTGTCGAGACCGTCGTCGTCCGCAGCAGACTGAGATCTCGTGCAATGCCACCCCCTGCAGCAGTTGGCCCATGGATCGTCAGTCTATCCCCGGGCCTGGGATAGCTCCTCGATGGTCGCCTGGCCCCAGCCGGGCTGGGCAAGGAGGTGCTCAAACAGCAGAGCGGCCGCCATGGCGTCGTAGAAGGCATCGTGGGGGGCGAGACCCGGGCAGAGCGTGGTAAGGCGCTGCCCAAGGCCAAGAGCGGGGATGAGCTCCTCAAGCTTGTGGCTGGCAAGCCGGGGGTAGGCAAGACGAGCCAGGCCGAGCGTGTCGATCCAGGGGCCGAAGTCATGCAGGGGGAATGCATCGGCCAGGACGGTACGTTCGGTGGCCACGTTGTGGGCAATGACGGGACGACCGCCCAGCCACGGGGCCAGCTCCGGCCAGATCCCGGCCAGAGTCGGGGCCTCGGCGAGTTCATCGCGCAGAATCGCGTGCCGGCCGGGCACGTAGGGGTTGAAGGGACGCTTGCCGGGGTTGAGAAGGCGGGAGAAGTGGTGGGTCTCGGCCACGCGACCGCGCTCGACAAAGGCCATCCCAATCTGCCAGGGCACGCTGGGCAAGTCGCCGACCACACCAGTGGTCTCGAAGTCCAGCGCAACCAGTTGGGCGTCCACGGCAAGGGTCATCGAGCCACCCGGATGAGTTTGACCGCCAGGTCCTTCTGGAAGGCAGGCAGGGGAATGCGGACTTTGCCCCCCACGGCCACGGCCGTGCCGCCAGGCTGCATCGTGCCGGCGAAGGTGTCCCATAGCTCTATTCTGAAGGGACCATCGGGAACCCCGGCCAGGGCGACTTCGACGGGACCGACGGCCCACTCGTTGCGGCCGTGGTTGTGGCTGTACCAGTTGAAGCTCTCGTGCCGCGCCCAGACCATGACGGCCGGCCCGGCGACCGGTGCTGCGGGGGCAGCAATGGCGGCAACAAGCACGGGCGGGTTGGTGCGGAGCCGATAGCCAGGCAGGATGTAGTCCAAGAACAGCCAATCCTTGCCGTGGTTCTCGACCACGATCTTGTGCCGCCCTGCCGGAACCGCAATCTCGTAGTCGCCATTGAACTCGGTGATGTCGTTCGTCGTGTCGTCGGTGTCCGGAAAGAGCTTCCCAAACTTGACCTCGCCATCGAGGGCCATGAGCAACCCCGCGCCGCCGTGACCGGAGACCTTGGTGACCCGCACCACAAAGCGCCCGGCGGCGGAGTAGTCCACCTGGAACGTGACCGGATTGTGCAGCTTGGGATGGTTCGTCAGGCCGTGCTGGACACGGCTCAGTTGCTCGACCCCCTCGACCGTCCCGTCGCTCCGGCAAACCACCGTGCGGGGCTTGTTGAACGGGGCGACAGACCAACTCGCATGACGCCCCTGCACGATCAGATCCTCCTGCCTGGGCGCAGGGGGTGTGCCCCGCCAGTCAACCTGAGTATTGGTCACAGGCGCATAGCGCACGGTGTTGAAGGGAACGCCTTCGACAAACCTCGCCACGGGCGTGAAATGGTGGTAGAGGTCGCGGGGTTCCACATAGTTGTCCCACCACCACAGCATGCCGGTGCCGGCAGCTGGCGCGAAGACGCCACTCCATAGGCCGTTGTGCAGGTGAATGCCGTCCTCGTCCTCGCGCGTGCCCTCGGCGCGGGTCCCCGTGCCGTACTCACCAAAGTAGTGGGGCTTGCCGAACTTGGCGTTCTTCTCACGGCAGATCCGGGCCATGTGGGTGGCCGCATCCTGCGCGCCATACTGGTGACTCTGGATATAGTCCATCTCGGGCAGGCCATCCACGGCCGGATCACCCGTGATCCCCGCCCAACTGGTGGTGACCAGATGGTTGTAGGGATCGATGCTGCGCAGGTAGCGCCCCATGTCCCGGTGCCAGGCCGCCACATCGTCGCTGATGTAGGTCTCGATGATGTTGACCTCGTTCCAGAACTCCCAGGAGATGACAAAGGGGTTGTCGCCCCAGCGCGCCACGATGTAGCGCAGGCGGCGGCGGAAGAGCTTGCGCGCCTCCTCGTTCGTGAAGAACTCGCGGGGCTTAGCGATGGGACCGCCATTGGCTTGGTTGTAAGGGCACTGCGGCCAGATGGCGTGGGGCTTCTTGATGCGCAGAGAGTTGAAGGAGTCGATGCAGAACATGACCTGGATACCGCGTTTGGCGGCCTCGTCAAGGACATAGTCTATCCGCCAGGCATTGGCCAGATCGATGCGCCCCAGACCGGCCAGGTCGTCGTTCCCTCGTTTCGCTCGTTCAAGAGTGAAGCAGTCGAAGGGACCGATCCAGAGCCGGGCGTAGTTCGCGCCCGCTTCGGCGAGGCGGCGCCAGTAGTTGTCGTACTCGTAGGTGCCGCCGGAACCGGGCCAGCAGACGTTCTCGCCGATGGCGAAGTAGGGCGCGCCATTCTCGAACTCGAAAAACAGGGGGTTCTGCTTGGCCACGCGCACCAGCCCGTGGTGGTTGGAGGGGGTAACGGCGAAGGAGATGGGGGTCGCCACCTGCTTTCCGCCATCGGTCAGCACGATGCGCCCGCGGTACGCACCGGGCTTCTTCGGGCAGAAACGGATGCGCCACCCCGCGCCGTCGGCGGGAACCAGCCGTTCGCTCTTGCCCACGAGGGTGCGTTGGTAGGGGCAATGGAAGAAGCCGGGGACGGTCAACTCCTGGCCGTCGGGACAGGTGATGAGGGCGTCGAGCCGGACTTCCTCGGGATCGAAGGGGTTGTCGTAGGTGGCGGCGAGATCCACGCTCCACTCCAGCCGCCCATAGGCGGGCACGCTCTGAGCGCTGGCGGTCACGGAGCGGATGGCGGCGGGGGCCCGTTGAGCGAGACTCTGGCGCAGGCGGCGGCGTGGGGCTTGGTGCCTGTCCATCTCTGCCCGCAGAGCCTTGGCGCTGGCCTTCCGCAGACGAAACCGGGCACGCACGGTCCTACCCTTGCGCAGGGCGCGCCCCTTGTGCAGGTAGAGCTGGGCCTGGTAGGTGGCGCCTTTGAACTGCCGATCATCCTGCACACTCACTCTGTCTACCGTGCCCCAATCCGGCTCCAGGACCAGGCACGTATCCCCCTGGACAGGCCAGGCAAGCTGATCGAAGCCACTGCCGCTGAGGAAGGTATAGGGGTTGGGCAACTCCTTGGGGAAAACGCCCTCCCGGGATGCCACACCGTCAAGCAACAAATACGGCTTCCCGGCCAGCTGCTGGATGGGGAGCATGAGCTGCACAACCGAAGCGGCAGCCAACAGATCCTGCCGGGGCGTGAACTCGTAGACGATGTCCACAGCATCGTCCCCGGTGATACGGCGCACGACCACGTCCGCAACGGGGCGGTCGGCTGGTCCCGCCGTGCCACGCACGACCTGGGTTGTCCCGCTGGTCGATCCCTGTGGTGCGTTCAGCTTCTCGGAAGAGAGGAAGTTGCCGGCCCATCCGGGTTTCGGGACCACCAGGGAGATGGCTCCCGCCGCTGGCTGGCCGTCCACGGAGACAGATCTCAGCTGCCCCTGGCTGGTCATCTCCACGGTTACGCCGGCTTGGGCAGTCAAGGCAAAACTCATCAGCACAATACTCCAGCGCATGTCGATTCTCCTGGTCGATGCGGGGGCTACTCGGCGGGAGCAAAGTCCCGGAAGATGGCCCCGAAGTCCACCTTTCCTACCTGGCGGTCGCCGTAGCTGGCCATCAGGCGATCCAGTCCCTCGGTGAGATGCTTGGAAGTGATGCCATGCTGAATGGACAGACTGGCCTCGATGAAGGCCGCAAGATGGTCGCAACAACGGATGATCTCGCCATCGACGGGCTGGAGCTCGGGCTTGTCGAATTCCTCGCTGAGCTGCTCGACCGTGAGGTCGGCCCGCACCGTGCCGTCCTGGATGACGCGATTGGCGAATTCATCCTCGGTGTAGTAGCGGATCTGCTCATGCCACGCGGCGGGCAGCAGGGGCAGGAGGCGTTCCTCCACCTGTTGCTTCTCGTAGTCCTTGATGATGTCCTCCAGCCCCTCGACGGCACCCTTCACAGGGCTGGTGATATCGCGGGTGAGGACCTCGGGCAGATCATGGAAAAGCCCGGCGAGGAAGCCATTGACCACGCGGTGATCCCTGGCGCCCTGGTCGCGCAACGCCAGGTAGGTGAGCACGGCCACCACCAGCATGTGCCCCAAGACCGAGGTCTCGGGGATGCGGGGTGATTGGGACCAGCGCCGTTGGAAGCGCAACTGCCCGCACAGGTCCACGAACCCCGAGGTCTTGCGGCTCAGGGTCAGGCGCTGGACTCCCTCGAGATCGTTGTGGTCCTCGATCTGGTCTTCGATCTCGGTCTTGATCTTCTCGATGCCATAGACGAAGGGGCAGACCCGGTAGATGATGTTGAACTCCCACTGGGTGGCCAGGAAGTGAGCCGCCTTGAGGATCCGCTTCTCGCGCCGGGCATAGCCGTCGTCAGAGAGATACTGCCGGAAGCGCTGGAGGAAGCCGCCGGCCACTTGGGACACATCCACGTCCAAACACCGGAGCACGTAGTCGTTCAACTCCGGCCCCTTCTCGGCCATCATCCGGTGGAAGACGGGAGGCTTGACGTCGGTCAGGATGATCCGGTGGAGCATCTCGAAGATGCCGCCCTCAATCAGCAGGAGCCAGTCGATGGATGGCACGTTCTCGCCCTCGTCTTCGAAGCGGGCGAGCACATAGGCGATGACCATCTTGTGCGCCTGCTTGTCGAGCTCGGTGAACTCCATGGGGCGCACTTGGTCATTCCAACGGCGGATGCTGGCGCTATCGTAGAGGTGCTCGATCAGGCCCTTGTTCAGCGAGGCGTTCGTGGAAGTGCTCATGGGGCTGGTCCGGAAGTTGTGGAGAAGGGAGTGTGCTGCAAACCTACTCTGAGCATGGCCCTAGTCAACCGTCCGGAAGCGTGGCCCGGCATGGATGCCCGTTGCATCGCGGGGCCTGGGGAGTATGGTCGCCGTATCCCGACCACGCGTGCGAATCCCGAGGAGCCCCACACATGAAGTCTGCCGCCCTGAGCCTTATTCTCTTGCTCACCGCCGCCCATGCCGCCGATCCCGCGTTGGAACCCGCTCCGGTCATCCGTCAACTGGAAGAGAGACATCTGGACAGCAAACGGCGCTTCCAGGGCATCCCGGGCATCGCTTGCGCGCCCAAGGGTCGGCTTTGGGCCACCTGGTATGCGGGAGGCACCACCGAAGGGCCGGAGAACTTCGTCCTCCTCAACACCAGCGGGGACGATGGCAAGACGTGGAGCACGCCGCTCTTTGCCATCGACCCCCCCGGTCAAGTCCGCGCCTTCGATCCCTGCGTATGGGTGGATACCGAGGGCAGACTCTGGCTGTTCTACGCCCAATCCATGACTTGGTTCGACGGCCGCGGCGGCGTCTGGGCCGTGCGTTGCGACGAGCCAAACCAGGCGGACGCCCCCTGGACCGCCCCGTTCCGGATCGCCGATGGCGTGATGATGAACAAGCCCACAGTGCTGCGCGATGGCACCTGGGCCCTGCCTGTGGCGCTATGGAGCAAGAATGCCAAGAAATACCCGGACCTCGACAAGCACCGGGCCACCAACCTGGTCGCGTCCACCGACGCTGGTGCCACCTGGCAGGTGCGCGGCGGCGCCAACGTGGGCGCCGCTCGGGGCTGCGACGAGCACCTGATCGTGGAACGCCGAGATGGCTCGCTCTGGACCCTGATCCGCACGCGCCACGGCATCAGCGAGACGACCTCCAAGGACGGCGGGCGCACCTGGAGCAAGGTCGAGAAATGGTCGGTGGAGCATCCGGTCGCCCGCTTCTTCATTCGCCGCCTGCGCTCCGGCAACCTGCTCCTGGTGAAACATGGTCCCCTCGCCATTCGGACCGGACGCGCACTGCTCACTGCCTACGTCTCCCAGGATGACGGGCGCACCTGGGGAGGCGGCCTGCTGATCGATGCCCGATCCGGCGTCTCCTACCCCGATGGCTGCGAGGCCCAGGACGGCACCATACGCCTCATCTACGACTACCACCGCACCACCGACAAGGAGATCCTCATGGCCACCTTCGCCGAAGCCGACGCCCTGGCGGGCAAGGACGTCTCCGGCAAAGTCCGCCTGCGGGTGCTCG
>JABGQJ010000196.1 GCA_018648945.1 Victivallales bacterium | reverse complement strand
CCGATTCCAAAGCGCAGGACAACGACGAACCACGGGACCATACAGATCAGGCCCCAGTAAAGCCAGTCCGCCGCCCAGGCGATCACCATGGCTCTACGCTTGATGTCCTCGTCGCGTTCATCCATCGTTACTGCAGGCGAGTTCTTCTTCTTGCTGTAGAAGCGTCCGCCGAATCCCCACAGCCCGCAGATCCCAAAGAAGGCGAACGCCGACACGGCGCACTTCGGGCCAGAGAGCATGAAGAGAACGGCGTATCCCACCCCAGCCGGAACAACGGCGCTCAACGCCACAATGAGATTGAATCGTGCGTGTCTCTGTTGCGGATGCATGAGTCTTGATCCTTTCAGTTGCAGGACGAGCGATGGTCAGGCTCTCTGGTCCTCTCCTCCGCAAGGTAACAGAGTTCTTACGAAATGTCAAGTAGAGCAGACATGTGGTAAAACAAACACGACGCCAAGTAGCCTGAGCGGCCGAAAACTGCTTGACAGTACCTAACGACCCGTCCGAAGCACGGGGACGGGCTCTCTATACCTCCCCTCTGTGCCTGGCAAGTGAGGGAGGACTGCTCATACTTGTCGATACCACACGCGATCTGAGTACTATGCATGGAGGCGGTTGTCATTCATGATCCGTAGCCCCGACTACTTCCTCGCGATCCAGGCGGCGAAGCAGAGGCGTCGTCAGTAGCATTCGACGTGGCGGAAGCCGGCGGACCGCACGAGTTGGACGTCTCAGTGGGCGGTGACGGGGACGAGGACACCTTCGAAGGCCAGGGCTTTGCGCTGGATCTGCTAGGCGGTGTAGCCGTTCTGGGCCTTGGTGCGGTGGTAGAGGGTGCCGAGGGCCTCGTGCATGGCGGCGGTGCTGCCGTTCCCGGGATTCCATGGCTGAAGAGGAAGCACAGCATAGGCAGGGCTTGGGAGAAGCCAGAAGCGGCATCGTCGGGCTGGCGCCTTCCTTGGGGTATGCCGCCGCCCTGGCGGGGGCTCGGTTCCCCCTTCCTTGCCCACCACGGGTTTGCACCCGTGGCTACTATATACCGCCTCCTGCGGAGGCTCCGGAGCTTCCTTCCCGAGTACCCGTTGGCATGCCCCAGACTTGCCTCAAACGTGTAGCAATGGGGTGTATGAAGCGAAGCTAGTCGTCGGCGAAGAAGTCGTCGTAGGACGGGCGTTGCGCGGGCCTCGGCCGGGGGGCCTTGGCAGGGGCGCTGCGGTCGGGCTTGGGGGGGGTGGCCAAGGCTTGCTGGAGAGGGCAGTCCTGTGGGGTGTCGTCGCCGCGCCGGTAGGCGTTGAGCAGTTTGCGGGAGCGTTGGGCGAGTTCGCGGCGGAGCTCGCGGCGGGCACCCTTGATGCGGGCGACGGACGTGTGGTCGTAGGCGGTGGTCTGGTGGCGCAACCAGGCAATGACGGCGGCTTCGGCGCGTTGGGGAAGGGGGATGCGTTGGGTGCGGGCGACGGTGCCGCTGCCAATGGGCGTGGCGTGATCGGCGACCCGCTGGGCCAGCTCGACGGCCAGGTCGTCGTAGCGGGGCGCGAAATCGAGGAAATACAGCACCGCGTCGCGGAATTCCTTGCCGTAGTGTTCCTGCACGCGGTCGCGTCGCCGTTCCCGGCTGCGTTTGGCTGCTGCGTAGGCGGGGGTGGCGCGTTCGGCCTCGATCTTGGTGCGGATCTCGGCAACGGTCTTGCTTGGTGCCCAGACGCCCTGGGAGAAGGTGCGTCGGCCCTTCCGTTCCTGGACGGTCCAGGAAGGGCCGGCTTGCTTGATCCGGCGGGTGAGGGTGGCGTCGCCGGGCGGGACCAGTTCCCAATCGGCGGGGAGCTTGACCACCTTGCCGTTCTCGGTGCGGATGGTGCGCGGGTCGGGGCCGGGGCTACAGGTGCGGGCGTCTTGCTTGCTCATGGCTGTTTGCTCATGACTGTTTCTTCATGACTGCGGGACAAGGAGATGCTCGCGGTAGTAGCGGAGCTCGGCGATGGATTCGCGGATGTCGGCCAAGGCCAGGTGGGCTTCCCCCTTGACCAAGGCGGCGGCGACGGCGGGATACCAGCGTTGGGCGAGGATCTTCACCGTGCTCACGTCCAGATTCCGGTAATGGAAGAACGCCTCGAGTTGCGGCATGTAGCGGTAGAGGAAGCGCCGGTCCTGGCCGACGCTGTTGCCGCAGATGGGGCTGGTTCCGGCAGGGACCCATTGCTGGAGGAACTCGATAGTGCGGGTCTCGGCCTCGGCCTCGCTGACCGTGCTCTCGCGTACGCGCCGCGTCAATCCCGAGTCGCCATGGTGGGTCTGGTTCCATTCGTCCATGCCGGCCAGGACGTCGTCTGGCTGATGCACGGCCAGCATGGGGCCTTCGGCGAGGGGGTTCAGTTCCTGGTCGGTGACGATGGTGGCGATCTCGATAATGCGGTCTTGTTCCGGGCGCAGACCGGTCATCTCAAGATCGATCCAGATCAGATTCCGGGGGTCGGCTTCGGGCATGTTCATCTCCGTGGTCGGTGAGTGAATGGCAACTATGGAAATGTTGCGCCATCGAGTGATTCCGCAAGCTCTCACGTTCTCTTGCGCGCGGCCTCGCTGCATGGCATGGTGTAGGTAATACACATCCCTACTTCAGGAGACCAGACGATGGCTATCTTTCTTGGACTTGATTCCAGCACGCAGGGACTGAGCGCCCTGCTGATCGACGCGGCGACGGGCGAGCTTCTCCTGGAAGAGACGGTGAATTTCGGCGAGGATCTGCCGGGATTCGGTTGCCCGCAGGGCTTCCTCGAACACGACGACCCGCTGGTGAAGCATAGCGATCCTCTGCTCTGGGCGGCGGCCATGGACATGCTATTCTCGCGCTTGCAGGCGCAGGGCGCGCCGCTGGCGGAGGTGGCGGGGATTTCCGGCTCGGGGCAGCAACATGGCACGGTCTATCTTGGTTCCGAGTTCGCGTCAGTCCTGGGGTTGGCCGATTCGCTGGTGGAGGATGTGCGTCCCTGTCTGACGCGGATTTCGTCGCCGATCTGGATGGATAGCTCCACCACCGCCGAGTGCGGGGAGATCGACACCCATTGCGGTGGCCCGGAGGAGGTCCGCCGCCGCAGTGGCTCGTCCGCCGTCGAGCGGTTTGCGGGGCCACAGATCCGCAAGTTTGCCAAGGAAGAGCCGGAGGACTACGCCGACACGGCGGTGGTTCACTTGGTCAGTTCCTTCCTGTGTTCGCTACTGATCGGGCATGATGCGCCGATCGACTACGGTGATGGGGCCGGGATGAACCTGCTGAATCTGAGCACGGGGGAATGGGACGAGCATCTGCTCGCCGCCACGGCTCCTGGCCTGGGGGAGAAGCTGCCCGAGCTGGTCCCAGCGGACCGGATCGCTGGGCGACTGGCCCCGTATTTCTGCACCCGCTACGGCTTCACAGTGGGCACACCGGTGGTGGTCTGGTCTGGCGACAACCCGAACAGCCTGATCGGTGTGGGCGGCTGGGAACCGGGCACGGCGGTGATCTCGCTGGGGACCAGCGACACGTTCTTTGGTGCCATGAACCAGCCGGTGGTGGATCCGGCGGGTTACGGGCATGTGTTTGGCAATCCGGCGGGTGGCTTCATGTGTCTGATCTGCTTCAAGAACGGTTCTCTGGCCCGCGAGGCGGTGAAGGAAGAGTTCGGCCTGAGTTGGCCGGAGTTCGATGTGGCGAGCTTCGCCACCACGCCAGCCGGCAACGACGGCAATCTGATGCTACCCTATTTCGGGCCGGAGATCACGCCTCTCGTGCTGGCGGCAGGGCCGCGATTGCAGGGCGGCGAGGGGTTTGCCCAGGGGGCGAATCCCGCCGCGCGGGTACGGGCACTGGTTGAGGCGCAGGCGATGAGCATGCGGCTGCATTCCCGCTGGATCGGCGAACAGGCAACGATGATTCGGGTCACTGGCGGGGCCGCCAAGAGCGATGGCATCTGCCAGGTTCTGGCCGATGTCTTCGACGCCAAGGTCGAGCGCCTGGAGACCGGGAACTCGGCGGCGCTGGGGGCGGCACTGCGGGCTGCCCAGGCCGTAGGGGGGCACCCATGGCAGGAGCTCACCGAGCGTTTCTGTGCTTGCGTCCCCGGCAAGGGGATTGCCCCGATTGCCGCCAATGTGGGCGTCTACGAGAAGCTGCTGCCGCACTACGCCGCGTTTGAGGCGAGTGTCCTCGGCTAAGGGGGTCGGGAAGTTGCCGCCGGGCGCGGCTTCCCCCCCTTGGACCGATGGGCAGAAGGGGATATGTCGCCGCCCTGCGGGGGTTCGGATTTTGCCGCCCACTCAGTCCACGGGTTTGCACCCGTGGCTACTGCGTTCCGCCCTCTGCGAGGGCTGAAGACGCGGGCGGGACGCCCGCGCCATCAGGAGTGATTCCTCTACAAGGGCTGGTCTGGGGGGTGCCGGGAGCGCTGGCTTCCAGCCGGCATCCCCCCCTCTTCTCGGGCCAGGATACTGCGCGGTCCGGCACTGTCGGTCCTCCCGAACGAGTAGTCGCTGGCTCGATGAGCCTGCGATCCGGGGACGCGTTGCCGGGAGTGGGGCGTGGCTCTCCCAGTTGGGGCATGGGCGTGGCGTGGAACGAGGTGCTTCGCGCGCTCATCGAGCACGCGACTATTCTGGCGCCGCCTTTGCCTGACCAAGGGGGAACCAGCCTCTGCTTCGGTGGGGCCGGAGCAAGGGCAAACGCGCGTTTCTGGGTCTTTTCTCGTCTGAGTCACTAAGAAACCCCGTCGCAGGGGCGTCTACTTGGGTAGAGGCTCCCGCAGGTCGGGGGTTCGGATGGTTGCTGTTCCCGGACTTGTCTCGTCCCCCTTTTTACACGGTTTTTGCGGTCTTCTGACTGCTGCGTGACACCTTCTGGGAGACCTCCATGTACGCTGGTGGAGTATTTGTTCAGCCTGCCTTGCCTGAGAAGGTGTCTCCAGAGGTGCCACGATGAATAGGCTTCTCCCCGTCCTTCCCCTGTTCGCCTGTCTGATCACGGCGTATGCACAGGTCCCTACGGCGGCTGAGGCAGTGCCGGAGCGGGCGGTCTACATTCCCTACGAACGGTTGTGGGAGGTATTCGAGAAGAAGGGGCGGGGTGTCTTCCTGCCTTACGAAGACTACGAGCGTCTCCGCAAGGCAGCCCGCGAACGGCAGGAGAAGCCGGTTCGGGAGCCGGTGGCCAGTTTGGTGGCGGAGGTGTCGGGCACGGTCTCGATCGTTGGCACGGTGGCGAATGTGGAGGCATCGCTGCGGGTGGAGGTGTTGGCCAAGGGCTGGCAACGGGTGCCGTTGGGATTGCGCAATGTGGCGGTGAGCAAGGCGACGGTAGGGAATGCTCCTGCTCGCCTGGTGTACGATGCCAAGAGCGGCTATGCATTGCTGGTGAACAACGAGAGCGGGAAGCCGCAGACCGTGGTGGTGGACATGACCTTCGCCAAGGCGTGCGTCAAGGCACCGGGGCGCAACTCCGTGAGCTTCGAACCGCCTCCCGCACCCGTGGGGCGTTGGCAGATCCGCATCCCCGAGCCAGGTGTGAAGGTGGACGTGAAGCCGGTCGTGGCCGCGACGGAAGCCATTGCCGGCGACGGCAAGAGCACGGTGATGAACGCCTTCGTCGGGGCGACTCCGGCAGTCCACATTGCCTGGACACCCAAAGCAGAGGGCGCACGCGGCCTCCAAGCGCTGGTCAGCGTGGCCTCGGAGGTGACGGCACGGTTGGACGAGGGCATCACGAGAGCCAAGGCAAGGCTGACCTCGACCGTGACGCGGGCCGAAATCAACGGGCAGGTCCTGCTCGTGCCGACTGCCTATCGGGTGGTGAACGTATTTGACGAGAACGTGCGCGCATGGTCGGTGAAGAAGGCGGGCGAGGTGCAGGAGATCTCGGTCGAGTTCTTCAAGCCTGTGCAGGGCAGACAGGTTCTCTTGGTGGAGTTGGAACGGTTGGCGAACGAGGCGACCGTGGCAGTGCCGGCGGTGGCAGTGCGCGGCGCGAGTCGTGAGCAGGGGACGTTGGCTGTGGGCGTGGCCGAGGGGCTTCGTGGCGAAGTGGTTCGGCGCGAGCGACTGACTCAACAGGATCTCGAGGAGTTGACCAAGAGCAACACGCTGGCCAAAGGAGGCCAGTGGCAGTTCGGCTATCGTTTTGCCGCCGTGCCCTACGAGCTGAGTCTGCGGCTCGCGAAGATCGAGCCGCGGGTGTTGGCGACATCGCTGACCGAGGTCCAGATCACACCGGAGCTTCTGCGCCTGGATTTCACGACCGCCTTCGATGTGCAACGGGCAGGGCTGTTCCGGGTCGATGTGGCTGTTCCCGAGGGGTTCACGGTCGAGGAAGTGACCGGGGTGGCGGGGAAGAACCTCGCCGCTGCTGGCGTTGATGGCTTCCATCCGGGAGACCCCAAGGATGGCATGGTGCCGGTCGCCGTGAATCTCAGCCGTCGCGCCCTGGGCAGGACGGGATTGCGCCTGCGACTGGTGCGGAAGCTGAGCGAATCGGGGTTGCTGCATCCGGGGGAAAAGCCCGCGGAATTCGAGCTTGCCATGCCCCGGCTGGAGGGCAAGAGCATCGAGCGCGAGACGGGGGGATTGGTGGTCTACGCTCCCGGCAGTCTGCGAGTGACTCCCGGCGAGGCGCCCGGTCTCCGGCCGGTCGCCCATGCGCTGGCATCGGGCGGCGTGCCAACCGTGCAACCCAGTGGCCTGATGCCCACACTCTCCTATCTCTACGCGGAGAAGACCGCGCGGCTCCAATTGACCGCGCGTCGTCGTCCCCCCTACGTCACGGTTCGGCAACTCCTGCGCCCCACCTTCGGCAGCGGCAGTGTCCGATACGCGTTGACGCTGTATCTGGACGTGCAGTACAGCGGGATCGACCGGCTGCGTCTGGATCTGCCTGCGGACTTGGTGAAGGTCCGGCCCAGCTCCTTGGGGGTGAGGTTGGTGCCCTTCCGCGATGCCCCTCCCGCCGATCTGGCCGAAGGGCATGCCGCTTGGCATCTGGAGCCCGAGACGGAGTTCGTCGGGGCGCGACAGGTTACGCTGACCTGGACGACACCGACCGAGGCCCTGGATGTGGGCAAGAGCGTATCCGTGCCGGTGCCGAGGATTGTGGTGCAGGGAGCGGACCGGACATTTGGGCAGATTCTGCTGAACAAGGACCAGGGCATTGACGTGCTGCCCGTGACGTCGGACGGGCTGCGTCCGATCGACCCCCGGCACGACCTGATGGCGGGCGTGCAGCCCGACGGTGCCACCCGGGCCTTCGAGTTCCATGGAGACTGGCAACTGACGGTGAAGGCATCGCGGTACGAGGCGGAGGAGGTGAAGGTCACCAGCATCGAGCGCGGCTTGGTGCGGATGGTGTTGACCCGAGGCAACGTGACGAGTGTCCAGGCGCTCTACAGGCTGAGCACGGTTCGTCAACGCCTGGTGGTCGCGCTGCCCGACGGCGTGGCCCTGGACACGCATCATCTGCGTCTGAACGGCCGGAGCGCGACCTTGGAGAGAGGGGAGGGGGGAACCCGTCTGGTTCCTCTGCAGGGGCTGCCGCAGGGCAAGCCATTCCTGATGGAACTGCGCTACACCGTGCCGGGCGGGGGCGAACTGGTGCCACCTTCATTCCCTGAGGAGCCAGCCGTGCAGAAGGTCTACCTGTCGGTGCATGTTCCCGGCGAGCTGGCCTACCTGGGGCATCGCGGGGACTGGCATTCGGAGTCCCGTTGGTGGATGCCGAGTGGCTCCTCCCTTCGACCAAGGAGCCGCCGGTCTAGCAGTGAATTGGTAGACGAGATCTGTGCCGGGTTGGGTGTGGACCGGACACAGTTGATGAATTTCGCCACCGATGGTTTCCACCTGCTGTATTCGACGCTCCGTCCCCGGTCGGGCGAGGCTGGCTCGCTGCGCATTTCCCTGGCCCGTTCCTGGCACGTTCAGGGATTGCTGGTGGTTCTGATTCTGGGCGTGGGGATTGCTCTCGTCCGCTCGTCTCTCACCCGCAAGCTGGGAGGGGCGATGGCGGTGTTGGTGGGGTGGATTCTCCTTGCCATGGTCCTGCCCTCCTTCGCCTGGAGCATGCTGAGCAACGCTGCGGTGGGAGCGGTTCTGGTGGTGGGAGCAGTCTGGTTCCTGTGGTGTCTGGTGGCCTTGCGGCCCCGCTTCCGTTTCGTGACGTTGGCTGGTGAGATGGTGGAACCGCCGTTGGCGGAGCCGCCGCTGGAGAAGCCGGCCGACCAGGAAACTGCCGGGGGGCCTGCGGAGGCCCTGGACGACGGAGAGAGTCGTTCGGCAGAGAAGGAAGACGAGGGAGGATCGAGTGATGCGTAAGGGAAAGCTTGCTTCCTGGGCTGTGGTTGCCTTGGCGCTGATGGCAAGCGCGGCCCCCGCGCCCCAAATCACTCCGTTGCGGGAACTGCACGTGCCCTTTGAGGAGGTGCGTCGGATCCTCGCTGGTTCGCCCAACGCCGTCTTGCTGCCACGAGCGCAGTATGACGAGTTGCGGGCCGAGGCCTTGACCCGTTCCCGTGGCTCCCATGCCTTGCAGTCGGCGGTGCTGGGAAGCGCCGACTGCAAGGTCGAGCTGCGGGGGCGGGTCGCGTTCTTCGCGGCGACGCTTGAGATCACCGTCCTGGAGGGTGGCGTTCATGCCGTCCCTGTGCGGGCGGATGGGATTGACTTGCTGGCCGTCACCATCGGGGGGGAAGCCGCGCCGTTGTGGCGGGAAGGTGGCAGGTTGCATGTGCTGGTCTCGGGGAAGGGCGAACACCAGGTCTCCGTGGCTGGTCTACTGCCTGTCAAGACGGACTCCGCGCGCCAGATCCTCTCGTTTTCCTTGCCCGAGGCGACGGCGACCCGGCTGCACATGGTGGCACCGGGCGATGTGGAAGTGAAGAACGAGACGGCCGTCCTGCGCCATGCATTCATCGAAAAGGCGGACCACACGGAACTGGAACTCGTGCCGAAGCGGGGGCCGATGACGGTGATTCTCTCCCGCAACCATCGGCAGCGCCAAACGGATGCGATCATGGATGTGCGCAGCGTGCAGTTCGCTGCCGTGCATGAAGACGGCGAGACCTTGCGGGCCAATGTGTCGCTGCATATCCCCCATGGCTCGGTCGGTTCCCTGCGTCTTGCTCTGCCCGCCCGGTTGGCGGTCACCGCCGTGGAGGGAGCCGATGTGGCTCAGTGGGGTGCCGCCGACGGCGTGCTGCAGGTGTCCTTCCGAGGCGATCTGACCGGCCGGACAAGTGTCGCCATCACGGGCCTGCGCATGGGGTCGCCCTTGGGCGAGTGGAGCTTTCCCGTGGTGCGTCCGCTGGACGCGATGGCCCATGCCGCAGTTCTGGGGGTGTTGCTTGAGGATCGGCTGGAATCCCGTGACATGGTCTCGCGGGCCCTGATGCACATCCGCCCGGAACGGTTGGGGAACCGCGTGCCCGGGCAGTTGGACGCCAGCGTGCGACTGGTTGCCTTGCACTATGCCCCCCAGGCTGAATTCGGACTGTCCGGACGGATCGTGAAGCCCGAGGCCACCTACCGGATCGGGGCGAACCATTTGCTTGCGGTGGCGGACACCGGGCTCTCGCTGACCTCGTCGTTCGTCATCTCGCCCGAGTATGAGCGGGTCTTCTCCGTGGACGTCCTGCTTCCGGCGGTGTGGCAAGCGGAGGGGGTGCGCAGCGGGGGTCGCGCGATACCGTTCGAGAGCACGGTTGCCGATGGCACGAATCGAGTGCGCGTCTCCCTGCCCAAGGGGGCTCGACTTGGCGAGGATACCCCGTTCACGGTGGTGTCCAGGCTGGTGCCGCAGGAATGGGTGGGGGAGTGGGCGCAACGGGCCCTGCCGTTCCCGTCGGTTCGAGTGGCGGGGGCCCGTGAAGAGACCGGGGCGCTGGCAGTGGTTGGTGCGGACGATTTCGAGGTGGAGGCCGGTGAGGTGCGGGGGTTGACTGCGCTGGACCAGCAGGAGCGAGCCAAGTACGGCTTGCAGAGTCTGGAGGGCGGCGTTGCCTTTCGCTATGAGAAGCCAGGCTACGGGCTGCAGACCACGGTCGTGCGCCGCAAGCCGAGGACAACAGGGGAGACGCTTTCGTTCTTCGTGGTTGGCGAGGAGAGCCTGCGCTGCCATTACGAGTTGAGCTATGCGGTGACCAAGGCCCGGCTGCAGGAGATGGAGTTCTCCTTGCCAAGTTGGACCCCGTCGGCGCTGCTGGTGGGCGGATTGCGCGGCACGATGGTCAAGGAATACAGCTCGGTTGAGCAGGACGGAGAACGCCGTTGGACGGTCCGCCTGGCCAGCCCCGCTGCCGGCGTGGTGCGCCTTGGTGTGGATTTTCAGACTGTTCTGGCGATGGGGGCGGAGGCCGAACTGCCCATGCCGGTGTTGGCGGGTGTGGCCTACCAGACCGGGCGCGTGGCAGTGGAGGGCGAGGCGGGTCTGGATGTGCGGGTGACCGCTCATCCGCGGCCCGTGGATATTGGGGAACTGGCCTCGCCAAGCTACCGGCTTGGACCGCGTTTGCTCGGTTCCTTCGGCTTCGTTGGTACGCCGGAGCCGGTGCGGGTGAGCATTGCCCGGCACGATGGCTATGGGTTGCCCCCGGTCTTGGTCGAGCACATGCAGATGACGAGTGTGTTCGGCACCTCCGGGCGGGGCCAGCATGCCGCGCAGTACCGTCTCCGCAGCAAACTGCGACTGCTCGAAGTGGTACTGCCTGAGGAGGCGGAGCTGTGGTCCGTGTTGGCCGATGGCGTGCCGCTGACGCCGTTGAAGGGCGATGGCCGGTTGCTGTTTGAGCTACCAGCCGAATCGAGCGGACAGAGTCGTTCCTTGCTGGTGGTGTATGAGACTGCGGTGGGGCGTCTGGGCCTGCGCGGGAGACTGGAGGCCTTTGCTCCCAGTCTCGTCCTGCGCGGGGGTGGCGGGGTCGCGATGGCGGTTCCGGCGGCGGACTTGCGTTGGGTGGTCCATCTTCCCGCCAACTACCGCCTGAGCGGCACGTCGGGCACGGTGGCAGCGACCCAGCCGGAACTGGTGATGCCTGCTGCGCTGCGGGTTGGTGGAACCCTCTACCAGTCTGCCGGCGGGGTGTCGTTCGACCGGGGCATCCTCGGTGGACTCTTCCTGACGACCCTGTCGAAGGCCCGGAGAAAGGCCCGTGAGTCGGGCGATATGGCGGCTCGCGGGGATACGCTGCTGGCGGAGGAGAGCGCAAAGGAAGACACCGCCCCGATAGGTGGTGGCATGTTTGACGGGGACGAGGACATGGGTGCTGGTATGGGCGGCGCTCCAGGGGAGAAGCGGAAGAGGCGGAGCCAATTTGATGATGATTCCATCGACGATGAGAGTGAGTCTGGAGAGGGCATGATGGGGGCGGAAGGGGGC
>JABGQJ010000195.1 GCA_018648945.1 Victivallales bacterium | reverse complement strand
GGCCTCGACCGCATAGCCCTTTGCGGTCTTCCGGGACGCCGATTGCACGGTGAGAGCAGCCACGGGGCGGTCGGCATGGAAGGAGTAGAGCTTCTGGCGCAGCTCCTTCTGCTTGCCGTCCACGCCAGGCGAGAGGATGGCTTGGTAGAAGTCGGGTCGCCGCAGGCCAGTGGTGGCGAACAGCTCGATACTGTCGCCAGTCCACAGTTCATTTGCCTTGCCCGACTCCTGCAGCTTGTTGTCTGCGACCTCGGCGAGCACGAGCAGCCCTTCGGGACTCCAGGCGAGGCGGACGACCACATCGAAGTCCTTGGCGGCCCGGATGCGGGCGCCGGGGGAGGGCAGAGTCTGAAGCACGAATCCCTGGTCGCCCCAATCCGCCGGGTCGCCGTCGATGGTGACCACTCCGGGGGGGAGGTCGAGCACGGGGTACTCGGGTGTCTCGTAACGCCAGAGCGCGTCGTAGCGTGCGCCGCTGGCGGAGACGCCGAGATGGAGGGCTTCGCGACCGGTGCTGCTAAAATACAGTTCGGCGGAATCGTCCTGCCAGACCGGGCCGTCGGGTTTGGCAACGGTGAGCCGCCAGGGCTTGCCCGCCTCGGCCTTGCGCTCGAAGAGGGCGTAGAGGGCTTGGTCATCATAGCGAAGCATGGCACGGCTGCCACCGGGGCCGGCCCCCATCCACTTGTAGCCGTCCCAGCAGGCGTCGCTGGCGTCGCCATCGATGGTTGGCGCAACGGGGGTGGGCCAGGCGGCAAGCGCTCGGTCGCGCACAGCGAGGTCGAATTCAGCCCGCTGGACGCCCTCTATTCCATTGGCATGGACCATGGCCAGTTCGCCGTCGCCGAAGGTGTGGATATCTTGCCGGTAGGCACCGAGGCCGGGGGCGATGTCGAGCTTGTAGGGGATGGCGATGTTCCGGCGATGGCGCCGGGTGGGGGGGCGTGGCAGGGCCAGCCAGCGCCGCCCGGCGTCGTCGCGGAAGTCGCCAGGGGCGCCCAGGTTGTAGGCGATCCGTTCCATGCCGGTGTTGGGTAGGCGGTCGTAGAATACCGACCAGACACGGCGCTTCGGGGCCGGGGCCAGGGCGAGGGTTGTCTGGAAACTGTAGCTGCAACTGCAGCCTGCATCGCCGGGCGTTACCAGCAGTAGTCCCTGTGCGGCGATGGCGTTGATGTAGCAGCCGGCGCGGATGCCCGAGAAGTTGAAGATGCCGCTATCCCCGGCGAGATCGTAGATGCCTAGGGCGCCGGAGCGGAAGGTGAGCACGTTCGGCGCCCCCGCGATGGTGCCGCACCCGTAGGAACGGGTGAAGGACCAGTTCTCGGTCTTGCCGAACGCGTTGGTCCGGCTCTTCTGTTTGCCCGTTCGCAGATCGTAGGAAAGGGGCTCGATGTAGATCGTGCCATTGACGATCACGGGAGCGCGGTTTGTCCGCGCATCCCTGCCGTAGAGCGGGCGGCCCGTAGCGGCGTCATGCCCGGTTATGTAACCAGGCTTGGTGGCGAACAGCACCCCGTCGGCGACCGCCAGCCAGTTCTGGCTGCCGACCCCCTCCTTGGTGGTGTAGAGCACGCGCCCGGTCCTGGCCTCGCGGGCCCGCAGGACGCTGCCCTTTGTGGGCAGGCCCCGCCGCCGCAGCTGGTCGGGATCCCTGGTGTCGAGCCGGGCGATGGTGTAGACACTAGTGCCTTCCCAGGCAATGGCGTGGTTCGGAATCGTGCCGCTGACATCCTCGATCCAGAGCGGTTTGCCGGTGGCCTTGTCGAGGGCAAAGAGGCAATTGGCCCTCTCTTCGCCGCCCATGCCGCCCAGAATGATCCCATCCTTCACTGCCACATATCCCCAGACTGGGGCGACCGGCGGGAAGCCAGCGGGCAGCTCGGGGAGCTTGTAGACGGTGACCAGTTCGCCGCTGCGGGCCGCAATGCGGCGGCATTCCGTGCCCTTCACCAGATACAGGCTGTCTTCGTCAAGTACCACGCTGCTGCCCTTGCGATGCATGGGCCAACGGGCCACGCTGCCGAGGTCCTTCTGCCACAGCTGTCGCCCATTGTAGGCATCCAGGGCGGTGATGTGTTTCTGGCCCAGCACGAACATGGCGCCATCCGCAGCCAGCGGCGCGGGCCCGGCCCAATGGCGGCTGACCATGGTGGCCGGTCCGGGGCGACCGAACCAGAGCAGTTGCAGGGGCAGCTTGACCTGGGTGTCCTGCGAGGCCCCGGCGCGGGTCGCATTGGCGAACTGATGGGTCCAATCGTCTGCGCCGGGCAACGCCGCGCGAGTGACGACCGTGCAACCTGCCTTCGTCGCGATCTCCGGTGCGGAGACCCCGCCCGCGCCGAGCCAGGCAGCCTCGTTCCCGGCCACGATCAACTCGCCCCCGGCGGGATGCAGGACACGGAGCAGTTCGGCGGCGTCGATGTCGGCCTTGTCCGTGACGAGGATCAGCTCGGCAAGGAAATCCGGGAAGCGGCAGGTGGCGAGCGTGCCCTCGTGGACCACGACCCGCGTGCCCAGCAATCCCGCCTTCGACAGGGCTTGGCGCATGCTCATGGCGGTGCCCGAGTCGGGCACAAGCGCGTAAGTCATGAGCTTGGTCTGGGCGGCCAACTGCCCGAGCTGGGCGGCATTCGCCGGTCCCACCACCAGGCTGATCCCTTCCCGGATCTTCGTCGCTCCCAGCAACTGCGTCACCCTCGGGTCGGTAGTGGCAGGCAGGTCTTGGGAGGCGAGCCTAACGGTTCTGGCTGCGGTCTGTTGGGATGAGAAGCAGAGAACCCGACCGTCTGTGCAGCTGGCGAGCAGATGTCCATCGGCCACTGCCAGGGAGCGGACCTGGGTGGGGGTGGGGGCTTGCCAAAGCACCTTGCCGCTTGGGCCATCCAGCGCGATCACGCCTTCGGCTCCTGCCGCATAGACGGTCGAGCCGCCAGCGATCAGCGCATAGGTGCGGCCCCGCGGCACCGACCAGAGCTGGCACTGGGCAGGGCTGGTTCCCGCCTTCCATTTGGCGAAGTCATAGGCGCTGACCGAGCCAGCCCCGGAGGCGTACATCCGTCCATCCGCAACCACCGCGCGCAGTTTGCCGGCGAGCTCGCGCCCGCGCTTGCCCGTCTTCGAGTCGAAGCTGACGAGACCATCCCTCTTGGGGTCAGGCTTGCCTTCGCCGATCACCACGTTCGCATCGGGGACGTGATAGTTGCGCCAGCCGATCAGGAGACCATCCTGGAACATGTTCCAGGTACCGCCCCAGCGGTTTCCCCAACCATCGGGGGCGCTGCGGTAGTAGTGGAGCTGGCCGTTGTCGCGATTGAATATCGCCGGGACATTGCGGCCAGTGGGGATGGCGAGCTGTCCAGGATGCCCGGCGAGATAGCCCTGGGCCGAGACCCCGAGCAGGCTGTTCGAACCGGGATGGGGCTGCGCCTTGTAGTCGATTCCCCCCGCATCGGAACGCCAGACGACTTCGCCATCCGTGGCCCGCAATGCCGTCAGATAGACGCCTTCGTTCGGCCACATGCCAGAGCAGACGTAGACCACGCCATTCTCAACCCCGACCCCGCTGCGCATGGGCCAGCGGGAGACGAGCTGCTCGTTGCCCATGACCAGCTCGTTGCTCGGGCCGCCCTGGAAGCTCCACAGCAAGTCGCCGGACGCGGCCTGCACACAGTAGAGCCGACCGTCGTCGGAAGCGATATACAGTCTGCCATCCGCGTAACTTGGGGCGAAGCGGATGGGGCCGGAGGTCGGGAAAGACCAGCGTTGCTGGCCGGTCGCCAGATCCATCGCCCGCACGGTGTGGTCGGCGGAGGAGCCGAAGAAGGCCATGCCTTCGGCGCTGATGGTATCGAAGGCATAGTCGAATGCCAGCCGGTGCAGTTCGCGCCCCGGCTCCGGCCATGCCGGGCGGGGCAGCTGAGCGGGGACATAGGTCCAGCCCAGGCTGAGCGGGAAGGTCAACTGCTCCCCAGACGCACCGCTGCGCGCGAGGTCGTGGCGGTAGGTCGGCCAGTTGTCGGCCAGGGCAGGCAATGTTGCGAGCAAGCAACAAAC
The DNA here is from genome assembly GCA_018648945.1 of Victivallales bacterium. The sequence goes on along the minus strand of JABGQJ010000195.1, from coordinate 7,376 downwards.
GATCAGCGAGGAGGGAAGGAACCGACGGAAGCTGTTCATCGCAAGCACTCCGGTTGGCGAAGGTAGATCGAGAGAGACAGGTGTCGTGGGGAAGGCAGGTCCGGCGCGCACGGAGGATATGCTCCATCACGCCCGGTGCAGTCCGTACATTAGCGCGTCATGGACGAGTTGCGCAGGAATCCGTGGCTCAGTCGGCGAGGAGTAGGGCCTCTGTCGCGTCCGGAGTCCACTTCCCCAGGCCGCGCGTCAGTCGAACGGCCATTCTTGAATCACCTTCCCATCGGCCGAGCTGAGGCGAATCCAGTCGACTTCGAGGCTGGTCGGTTTCATGCTGGCATCGAGCCGCAGGCCATCGAGTTTCCCCTCGGGAGCGAAGGCGAGGCCGTAGTCGTGCCACTCCCCGTCGAAGGTGGTCTTGAACTCCACCCGGCGCTCGCGGACGAAGCCTGGGGTCTTGTCGCTGGACCAGTAGAAAATGCCTCCGGCTCCCGCCTTGCCGCGCATGCGGAACTGGAGGCGGAGCTTGCCTTTGGCCCCCTGTACGCTGCGGTTCTGCATCTGGGTGCGGCTCTTCGGGGATACCAGGTGTAGGGCGCCGTCCTGCTTCTGGAGCTTGGTGAACCGCAGGGGCTGCCAGCCGTCGATGGGGCGGGAAGCAGGATCGTAGGCGGGGTTCGGCCGGGGCAGAAGCGCCCCCGTGTCCCGCAGGTGCTTGGTCATGAGCGCGTCTAGTTCCGCCACGAGTTCGGGCTGCTTGGCGGCGGCGTTCGTGGTCTCGCCGATGTCTTCCCGCAGGTTGTAGAGTTCATGGAGTTCGGGATGGGTTTCGTTGGTCTCGAACCAGCGGATCAGCTTCCAGTCCCCTCGCCGTACTGCGACCCCGGGCGGACGTATGGCGAGACCATGGGGGAAGTAGAAGAAGACTGCGTCGCGTTGCAGCTTGCCTGAACGGCGGAGGAGCGGCACCAGGCTTTCGCCGTCGATTACCTGCGCTGGTTTGCGGGGCACACCGAGCATCTCCAGAATCGTCGGATAGAGATCGGGACTGGCCACCACCGTCCCATCCTTGGTTCCGGCTGCGACCACGCCCGGCCAGAAGACCATCAGAGGAACCCGGATTCCCCCCTCGTACAACGCCGCCTTGCCCAGCCGGAGTGGGGCGTTGTTGGTGGGGGCGTTGTATCCAGCCCACTCCCGGTAGTCCTTCATCCCCGCGTGCTTGGGGTGTTTGGCGTTGCGGAAGACCCGTTCCGAACGGGCGTCGGTCTTGGTGCGGCTGTGGACGTTGCCGCCGTTGTCGGAAAAGAAAACGATGATGGTGTCGTCCATCAGTTTCAGCTCGGTCAGCGTGTCCAGCACCCGCCCCAGGCTATCGTCCACGCTCTTCAGCATGGAAGCCATCACCGGGTTGTTCTGGAAGCCGCGAGGGTCTTTCTTCTTCGCGAAGTAGCGGGTGTATTCCTCCTTGTGCCCCCACGGACCATGCACCCCGTATTGCCACAGATTCAGGTAGAACGGCTGATCGCGGTTCGTTTTGATGAAGCGGATCGCCTCGTCGGTGATGCGGTCGGTGATGTACTCGCCTTCCGGGCCATCGGTGACCGTGCCCGCCTTGAACTGGTAGGGGGAGTGGTAGCTTGGCGGCCCCGGATCGGGCGCGCCATGGAAGGAGACCTCGAAGCCCTGCGCTTCCGGCCAATGCTCGGGATTCAGCCCCATGTGCCATTTGCCGATATGGGCCGTGCGGTAGCCTGTGTCGCGCAGGGCCTCGGCCAATGTGTATTGCTCGGGCTTGAGAAACCGGCGACTCCCCGCGTAGATCATCTTGCGGCTGGCAGCCATTTTGTCCGGATAGCGCGATTTCCCCTCGGCCAAGGGCGGGCGGTGCCCCACCGCCGTGGTGATCCCCGTCCGCGCGGGGTACTGGCCGGTCATCAGGGTCGCACGGGTGGGCGAGCAGAGGGGGCTGGCTGTGTAGGCATCCGTGAACCGCACGCTTTGCTTGGCCAGTCGCTCCATGTTCGGGGTCTCGTAGTACTCGCTGCCATAGACGGAGGAATCCATCCAGCCCATGTCGTCCACGACGAAGTAGACCAGATTTGGCTGCCGTTTGGGGGCCGCACGCAGCGAACTGGGGCACAGTGCCACGCCAGTGCCGGCTGCCAGGGATTGCAGGAAACCACGACGGGATGGGGAATGCATGTTCTGCCTCACTGAATTGGAGCGTACGACCTGACGGTATTGCCGGAAGCCCCGTTCCGCCACTCGGGCGCGCCCAGCGGGGGGAGAGCGGCCACGAATTGCACCGAACTCGCGAAGGAGAGGGGAGGCCACTGTCGCAAGGCGGGCCAGGCTCGCGTGAGAGCGGAGAGAACCGATTGGTCGGGCACTGGCAGGTCACCCCTCCGGCAAGCAGGCCTTCCAGCCGCCTTTGAGGAGGGCGCTGAGGCGGGCGACGGTTTCGGCGTGGGCGGGTTGGTCGGCGAGATTGGTGAACTCGCCAGGATCCTTGGCGCGGTCAAAGAGTTGGCGGCGGGCGATGTTGCCCTTCTTGGTGGCGTATTCGTTGTAGCGATGGGCTTCGGTGACGATGCTGCGGCCGCGTTTGCCGGAGGTGATGATGGCGCCCTTCTTCCAGGGGCGTTTCGGGTCGGCGAGCAGGGGTCTCATGCTGATGCCTTCCAGCCCCTCTGGCACAGGAATGCCGCATAGATCACAGAGGGTGGGGAACAGGTCGATGGATTCGGTGGGGCGGGTACAGATGCCGTTGGGGGAAGTGACGCCCGGCGCGCGGATCATCATGGCGACCATGGAACTGTGGTCGTAAAGCGGCCCCTTGCGCCAGAGGAAGTGCTCACCGAGCATGAAACCGTGATCGCTCCACAGGACGACGACCGTGTTCCTGTCCCGTCCCGATTCGCGGAGCGCGGTCAGCACGCGGCCGACTTGGACATCGACGAAGGACAGGGTCGCATAGTGGGCGACGATGGCCGCCTTCCACCCCGCCACGGTGTAGGGGTTCAGCTTGTTGGTCTTCGTCTTGTCGAGTGGCAGGCCGTCCGGCCTGCTGCCGGGGCTTCTGGGGAGGGGTACGTTCACGTCCGCGTACATGTCGAAGTACTTCTGCGGCGCGCAGAAGGGCAGGTGGGGACTGTGGAAGCCCAGAGCCAGGAAGAGGGGCTTTTCCTGCTTCTGCTTCAGGATCCGGATGCCCTGTTCGGCGATGCGGCCATCCACCTCCTCCGAATCGTCCCGACCTGAGGGGCCGTAGGTGAAAGGCGAGCCTCCCTTCAGATACTCGCCCCTCTTCGCCGCTTCCTTGCGTAGTTTGCCGTACTCAATTCCTGGGCCTTGCCGAGGTAGCCGCTTGCTCTTGATTCGTGGCAGGTCGGCGTTGGGCGCCACGATTCGGGTCCAGCGGTCCTTGTCGCCGAACGTCTCGCCGCCGTGCCCGGCATGGAACATCTTGCCGCACCGCACGGTTTCGTACCCGTGGGCCGCGAAGTGTTCGGGTAGTGTGGAGCCGGGTTTCAGGATCTTGTTCCAGGCCCCCGTATTGCCTGTGATGCCGGTGGTGGCTGGGCGCAGACCGCTGAGCATGGACGTGCGCGAGGGATTGCAGGGGGAAGCCGAACAGTGGGCCAGGTCGAAGCGGACACCGGATGCCGCGAAGGCATCGATGTTTGGGCTCTTGCACACCGGGTCGCCATGACAACCCAGGCGGTGCGGGCTGAAGTCCTCGATGGACAGGAACAGGACATCCGGCCTTGCCGCCGGCTGCCGTTCACCATCCTGACCAATGGCCGCCACTGCGGCCAGCGCCATACTCCGCTGCAGGAACTCGCGTCGTTTCATTGCCGTCACCTATCCGGTTCGCAGACGCGCAGGCCAACCAAGGCCATTCCATACTGCGCGCGTCCCAGTGGGTCAAGCCTGGTACGGGAAACTCGTGTCCATTTCAGACATGGGAAAGTGGCGAGAGGGGAGGGGATCGGGCGTCTTTTCTTGCCAAAACAGGTTGCAGAGCGCCGAACTGTTTCTATAGTATGAGCTCGTTGTTACCCGTGGTAGGGTACCGAAGTGGCCAAACGGGGCAGACTGTAAATCTGCTGGATTATTCCTTCAGTGGTTCGAGTCCACTCCCTACCACCATCGACTTTCGACAGCCCTCCACCCGGAGGGCTGTTTTTGTTTTTGGGGGCGGCTGCCTGCTACTGCAATTCCAGCACCCCGGCCTTGTCGACATCCCACGTATGGCCGCCGGTGCCGCGCCACATCAGCCACTGCAAGTCGGCGGTTTTCCGCGCCGAGAGGTTGAACAGGATGCGTTGGTGCTTGGCCGGGTCGATCCCGAGCGCGCGGAGCGGGATCTTCCACTCGGCGGTCCACTCGCCGGCATCGACGACCCGCGCCGAGTAGCTGACGGCTCGTTCCACGTCCTGGCTCACCTCGAACGGTGCCCCTGCCTCCGTGCTGCACGCGAACTGGCCCGCCGGATAGCCGCGGAGCAGCAGGATCGAGGCACCCTTGACGTTGGGGTTGCGGAAGGCCAGTTCGACCGCATCGTTCTCTCCCCAGACCGGTTTCGTGCGGAGGCGCTTGCCCGGCTCCACGCGGTTGCGGATCGCGATGTGGAGATCCTTGCCATCGTGACTGGCCCAGGCCTGACTGCTGGGTTTCTGTTTGCTGCCACGAACGCCCTGTTCCACGAGGAAGCCCGCCTTGGGGGCCAGGCCAAACCACTCGTTGCCGGTGAGTGTGCCATCGATCTGGATCGCCGTCTGGCGGCGCACGACCTTGTAGGTGGGGGCTGGGCCGCGTTTGGGTGGCGGGGGTGGGGTGGCCATCGGTCGCACGCTGTGCGAGACTGGCCAGGACGCGCGGTTGGCATGCGCGAAGAGGCCGATCTTGGCAAAGGGGATCTGTTGGAAGCCCTGCGCGAGAACCGGCGAATCCCCGCGCAGCCGGAAGTCGCCACTGGCGGCATCCACGAACCCGGCGGTTGTTTCCTCATGGAAATTCCCTTCCACAGTCACGTGGGGCTTCGCCTTCGGACGGATGCTGTCCCAGGTGCCGCCGATGAAGATGTTCCGAGCAACCACATTGTGCTTGGGCAGATAGGGGTCATCGTCGAGAATGGTCGCCAGGTGCGGGTACTTCGTCCAGGGCGCTTGCTGGTAGGGCATGTCGGCGAGCTTCTTCTGCATGTGCCAGCCTCCGCCCGGCACGATGTACTGGTTGGCCCAGCCGATGCCACGCGCGTCCACGTGGACGGCCGGCACGCAATCGATGAAGATGTTGTTCGCGATGGTCGTGTCCCGCCCCCCGCCGATCATGGCGGCGCGGGTCACCTTGTAGAACACGTTGCCGGTAATTTCGGCGCTGCTGAAGCCGTCGTCCAGATAGACTCCCACGCAGCCGCGGCCTTCGAAGCCATTGATGTGGTGCAGGTAATTGTTGCGGATCACATTGCCCCGCATCGTCCAGTTGCGGCCCGTGTAGATGGCCCCGGCATCGTTGGACTCGTAGCAGACGCTGTGGATCTCGTTGAACTCGATGACGTGATCGTTGCCGCCGAAGCCCATTCCCATATGCGGGGCATCGTGGATCAGGTTGTGCGAGGCCCGGTTGCCGACGCCCTGGAGGGTGATGCCTGGCTGGTAGACGCGGCTGATGCGGGCGTAGTGGTGGATGTGGTTGTTCTCCGCGAAGTGCCCGGCCGGGGTCAGCGTCTTGCGGTCGCCGCCCCGTAGAGTAATCCCGCCCTTGCCAACGGCGGTGATGTCGCAGCCAAGCACCCCGTGCCCGCTGCCGCCGGAGACCGTGACGCCCCAGCCACCCACATTGCGGATCGTGCAACCTACCACTCGGTTCTGGCTACCGCCGCTGACCGATATGCCCGTGCCGCGCGCTGCCTCGACGAGCAACCCGCGAATCGTGACCCGCGACACGTCCTGCAGCCGGATCGCGGTACCGATCACCGACACCACCGCGTCACCATCCTGCGGTGCCTGCGGCGGCCAAAAGTAGAGTACGCCGGCTTTGCGGTCCACGTACCATTCACCGGGTTGGTCGATCTCGCAGAGCAGGTTGTAGCCATAGTACCACTTGCCTTTGCGATAGCCGTAGTTGTGATAGGGGGGGGCGACCTCGATGGTCCGTGCCGTGGTGTCGATGGTCTTGATCCTGTGGCGCTGGTCTGACCAGTCGTGGTACCAGTAGCCGTGGACCCAGGGGTCCTGCTCGGCAACCCAACGTGCCGGGCGTTCGCCTTCGTAGACCCACTTCCCCTTCTTGTGGGTCATGTGCCGACCGCGCTTCTCCGCCTCGCCGACCATCTGGACGATGCGGGTGAACCCCTCGTTTGGCCACCGTGCCAGCAGCATGGGCTTGGCCCGGAAAAACAGCTCCATGCCGCCCCCCGAGGGCTTGCCGTAGTCCGTGATCCCCTGTGCCTTCAGGTCAGCGCACTGCACCTTGCCACGTGCGGCCGGGGCCAGTATTGCCAACACGGCCGGATCGATGACCGGCGAGAAGCGGGTGACGCTCCGGCCGCCGAGAACCCGCACCGTCTCGCCTGGCCGGGCGCGGTACTCGATCGGCGCGTCCGCTGTCCCGGCATCCTGTTTTGCCAGCTCAAAGGTCTGTGCCAGTTGGTAGATTCCCGGCTGCAACTCGACCACCACGCCGCCGCTAGGCAAGCCGGCTGCCTTCTTGAGCTTCCGGATCTCGTCCCGAGCCCGTTGCAGCGTGGCGAAGGGACCATCGGTCCGGGCGGCGTCTGCGGTTGCTCGTCGGCCCGTCCAGGCGTCGTTGCCGTCGGGCGCAACGTACAGACCAAGCGGGGCGCCGCAGGCCGAGGCGGCCACGAGCAGTCCGGCCGACAGCAGAGCGCGCAGATTCGGATTCATGGTGTTCTCCGTTGTCTCACTTGAGCATCGTTGCAGCGAAGCGAGGGGGAAGTTCCTGCCGGCGACAGTGGGCAAGATAGCGCGGGAGCGCGGCGGATGCATGGGGGCCCCCGGGAGTCTGCGGCTGATCAGGGCGCGGTCAGCTCCGCGAGCGTCCCGCCCAGGACGTCATCGTATTGCTCCGTCGTGAGCCGGAGCGAGCGGAGTACCGCCAGTTCCGCCTCGTAGCGGGCGATGGCCGGGGCGTGGCCATCCATGTGCGGCCAGTCCAACCCAAAGACACAGCGCCGCGACCCTGCTTCCTGGAGCGTATCGGCCAGCAATTGGCGGTGCTGGGGTTTGGCGAGGCCGGTCAGCCCCGCATACACCCCCCCTTTGCACCAGCGCGACCCGTGGTTGAAGATCACGGCGAGCGCCTGGTCGAAGAACCCCCGGCCGATGCCGTCGGAGACCCCCATGTGTTCG
>JABGQJ010000194.1 GCA_018648945.1 Victivallales bacterium | reverse complement strand
CCATCATCGCCATCCTCGCATCCATGTTGTTGCCCGCCCTCGCAAAGGCCCGGGAAAAGGCCCGGCAGGCGTCGTGCATGAGCAACCTGAAACAACATGGTCTGGGCACATTGATGTATGCGGACGACAACGGGGAGCGCCTGCCATGCAGTGTTGTCGCGGACGCCGGTTCGCCAGGGTATGTGTATGGGAACCGACGCTACCCCCAGGAATCGATCATGCCCTACGTGACGGACCGCAACGTCATGGTCTGTCCCTCCGATCCCTCTCCTTTCTCTAGCGGTGCCGGCGGTGCCATCGCCCCGAAGCTCTACACTTCGTATGGCATCAACACCACGCCGCTCCAGGGCGAGAGCCCCAGCAGTATTGTCACCATCGGCATGTGCGGTCGCCCCCTCTCGATCATCAAGCAACCTTCGAGCAAGATCATGTGGACCGACACGGAGTCAATCTACTCTAGCGGGGTCGCGACCTCTTCGCTGACCGGCGACGGCAACGGTTTTGGCGATGACGTCGACAAGGCCGCCTACAACTTCCACGGTCGCATGCTCGAGGTCACTTGGCTTGATGGACATGTCACTCGCGAGAAAGCTGGGCGCACAGTGGCTCCCTGGACGTCGTTCGTGACCGACCTCTGGAAGTGGCAAGTCAATAACGACTGAGGAGGGAGTCCGGTGAGCCGGTTCTCGCAGTGCATTGCCATTCTGGCCCTGACTCTCTCAGCCTGCTCGGCAGTTGGCGCCGAAGCCCCCATCGTGAAGGCTGGCCAGCCGGCCGTTGCCACCGGGCAGGACACGGGCTGGAAGACCCGCGATGGCTGGCTGGAGGCGAGTGGTCTCAAGGCCAAGCTGACGGCCGGGGTCGGGCTCGGCCCCGGCGACTTTGAGATCCGGACTCGCCTGGAGATCCGGAAGCTGAAGACGAGCGCGGCGGCCTTCTTGATCAGTGGCAGTGCCTTCGGTTTCGAGGGAGGCCATGGGAAGATCTTCCTGACCGGTCCAGTGTTCGGCGGCGCCTGGGGCACGCCCATTGGTGACCCCAAGGACTTCCTTAAGGATGGCGTTCCCTTTGAATTGGTCGTATTCCGCAAGGGCAATACCTTGCACATCGTGATCGATGGCAAGACGGTGTGGCAGGAAAAAGTCGGCATCGAGCCGCTGGGCCCGTTTGGATTCATCCCTTGGCGGGCTACGATGCGGATTCAGAGTTGCGTCGCCACAGGCAGCGTGGACAAGCGTTATCTGACGTGGAAGCCCCCCATTCGAATCATCGAGGAAAGAGGCATGAGAAAGATCGTACTGCTCCCCCCCGGTCCCGAGAATCCCCGCAACAGCGAAGGGGACTTCATCCAACTTCGCGATGGGCGCCTGCTATTCGTCTACACCCATTTCACCGGCGGCCGCAGCGACCATGCCAAGGCATTCCTAGCCGGTCGTTTCTCCAGCGATGGCGGGGCCACCTGGACCGAAAAGGACACGGTGATCCTGCCCAACGAGGGCGACTGGAACATCATGTCCGTGTCCATCCTGCGCTTGCAGGACGGGCGGATCGCCCTGTTCTACATGCGCAAGAACTCACTGGACGACTGCCGGCCCTTGATGCGGATCTCGACGGACGAAGCCAAAACCTGGAGCGAACCGGCCGGGGTGATACCCGACGACGACATGGGGTATTACGTGCTGAACAACGACCGCGTCGTGCAGCTGAAGAGCGGTCGGCTGATCGTGCCCGTGGCCCTGCACAATCGCGCGGGCTGGAAGGCTCCCGACTGGGCGGGTGAGATCACTTGCTTCCTCTCCGACGATGTCGGTCAGACTTGGCGCTGCAGCAAGACGCGCCAGAAGGCGTATTCGGCGCCAGAGAAGCGAGTTGTGGCGCAGGAGCCGGGCGTGGTCGAACTGAAGGATGGGCGGGTGATGATGTTCGTGCGCACCAACGCGGGCGTGCAGTACCTCTCGTTCTCCAAGGATGGCGGCGATTCATGGGCGCCGCTGGTCCCCTCGACCATCTCGTCCCCGCAGTCGCCCGCCTCCATCGAGCGAATTCCCTCCACCGGCGATCTGCTGATGGTCTGGAACAACCACGCGGACATCCCCAAGGAGCTGGCGGGGAAGCGGACCCCCTTCAACGCGGCGATCTCGCGCGACGAGGGCAAGACCTGGGTCAACACCCGCACCATCGAGGACGATCCCGATGGCTGGTACTGCTACACCGCCGTCGAGATTGTCGGCGAGCATGTGGTGCTTGGCCACTGCTCTGGCAAGCGCTCCCAGGCCTTGGCCACGACCCAGATCACCCGGTTCCCCGTGCGCTGGCTGTACGGGGAGTAGCCGTCCGGAAGAGTGGCAACCAGCTCCACGCGGGCCCTGGCCCCGTACCTATTTCCCGCGGACGGACGCGCCGAGGGCCGCGTTGAGGACCTCGGCGTACATCCGGCTGTTCTTCTCGTTGTAGGGGAGAGTCTGGGCGGAACTGGAGGCGTAGATCCACACCCAGTCGTAGGCGTCGAACAGTGTTCTGAACATTGGCTGGAATTCCGCCAGGGAGCGAATGGGTGAGTCTGCGTAGCCCTTCTCTATGAAGCTCTTGGTGATGCTGTAATCGTGGAATGGCGAGATCGTCCCGGCCAGGAAGAGACGTTCCGGGAATTCCGCCAGGATGGGTGCCACATCGCGGTCCCGCTTGGCGATCTTCTCCTTCAGGGCTGCCACATCGCGATTGCAGTAGCCGGGCGTTGTCTCTCCACCGCAGAGGTATTTCAGATCGATGCCCTGGGCTTTTGCTCGCTTGAGGATGCCGAGGGTGATGTAGCTGGGGACCGTGAACAGCGGCGTCTTCGTGCCGGGGGGGGTGATGGTGCGTTCCAGCCGGCTGAACAGGCTCCAGATCACGCAGCCGGGGTACTCCTGGGCGACAACGTCGGCCATGTTGGCACCGAGCGTCTCGCAGTGCGCAATCACGGTGTCGATGCTCTCGCCTCGTTGGTCGGCGACATAGGGGACGCTGTAGGTGCGGTAGTTGTTGTAGGCCTCCAGGTCGATCATGACCCCGGGCGATTTCCATTCCCGGGCCATCCGTACCGCGTTGCGCCAGCTCCTCATGAAGTTCGCATGGGCCCCGGTCTCGTTGCGGAAGTCCATGCCCTTGATGCTGGTGAAGCGTTCCACGGCCTTGGCGTGCTTGTGGGCGTGACCGGAGCCGTCTGCGGGCGCCCCGATCATGCGGTTGATGGCGATCCAGGGCCACGGGTCGATCGTGAGCGTCTTGCGAATCATGCCCATCTGTCCCGCATAGGTCTCGAATGCTGGCGTGTCGTCCGTCTCGTAGCTGCCGCATAGGGGAATGGCTACGCCTGCATAGGCTGAGCCGTTCAGGATCTTCAGTTCCTCGGCCTTGCACTGCATCACTGGCTTGGTGTAGAACGTGATCAGCTTCAGATAGCTGCGCTTGCCAGCCTCGGTACTGCGGAAATACTGCTCCCTGGCGTCGATCACCGTCTGGTCGGCGCTCAGCAGCTCGACCCGCGCCTGATGCCCGCCTGGCGGCAACGCCTGGGCCGTGAGGAGAACACGCTGCTTCTTCCCGGTTGTCGGTTGCGTTGCGCTCCATTGAACTCGGCCATCGGGTCCGGAGACTGTCACTCGTAGCCGCGTTCCCCGCCAAGGGCCCTCACACGTGGAGTTGAGCACTACCCCTGTTCCCCGTGGCAGAACCCGCGAGCAGATGTCCACCGACGCCAGCATGGGGGCGGTCCGCTTGACCAATTGCATGTCATCGACGAAGAAATCGATCTTGTCCCCGTCCTGATACCATCCCTCCGCCACATAGAAGCTGATGCCCTGCACTTTCGACCAATCGACGTCGAGCGTCTTGGGCACCGTCACCTTCTGCCAGGCCCCGGGCTTGATGCCAGGGATGGTATACCAGTCGAGTCGGCTTCTCGTGCCTGATGCGTCCGGGAAGCCGACGCGCAGCACGCGCTCCTGCAGTAGTTTTGCCTTCGTTCGGGTGAAGAGCCAGAACGAGATGGCGTCGTAGTCTTCCCAGTCACGCGGGGCCTTGAAGGTCCGCTGCATCATGGGCCAGCCCTTGGCGTAGGTCTCGGTGGGCCGTTTGGTCCAGTTGACCCGGATCATGAACGACAGCGACTGCTTGCCCTGCTTGACAACATCCGTGCTGCCGGCGACCGCCGCATCCCGCTGCGCGAGGTCCGTTCTCGGATCTCCCTTCACCCAGGGAGACGCGTCCTCGAAGTCGTCCAGTGGAGCATAGGCGAAGGGCTCTGCGGCTGGTGACGGCACACCAATGGCGGCGACTATGAAGGCGATGAGCGGCCAGAAAGCGCGGCGATACGCTGTCATCTTGGGATCCTCCCGCTAGCTCTGGTGGGGTTTCTCAGCGACAATTGCTTCCTGTAGGTGCCCGGCCTCGATCATCTCGTCCACGCCTGTTCCCGACCGTTGGTCGGCGCGCCAGCGGCGGCGGGGTGCGGGCTGGCCCCGTTCCCTGACCCCACCCGTGACTGATGCATCGCGATCTGCTCATGTCCCGTTCTCCTTGCCCCGAAGCGGATCGCTACCGGGCGCAGACAGTTCGCACGACTCTCAACGCCGACTCGGCCAGGATCTCGCCACATCCCGGCGCAAGCTGGAAGAGCCCGTAGTAGAAGGGGGACGCGTCCACTTCCATGCCGCCCTCCGCGAAGGCTGCAGCCGTGGGGATGTAGCCGATCTCCCCGTTGTTCGCGTAGGCAACGACGAAGAGGTGCTCCACGCCGGCGCGTTGCTTGATCCCGAGGCCGATTTCGGCGAAGACTTCACCCGGCAGCGCCAGGAAGACTGCGTCGCCAACCTTCAGGGCTTGGACGAGCACGTCGGCTTGGTCCGGAGGCCGGCCTGCTTCCAGCGTGCGCGCCAAGTTCTCAGCCCAGGGGCGCCTGTAGAAGGGCTGGGCCTTGCTGCCGGGCGTCTTTGCATCGGCCAGGGCTTGGCGGGCTTCCGCCAGCGTGGGAATGCCGACCCAGGGCAGATGCACGACCTCGGACGCGACGCGCAGGTCCAGGCTGGCCGAGGCTTGGGCGGAAGACGCGGCGGCCCGGACCGCGTCGGCCAGAATCTGCCCGGCCGTGTCCGCGGCCTCGCGCCCACTGATCTTCACATTCACATTCCCGGCGCAGCCCTGTAGGAACTGTGCGTGCTCCGCCCCGCCACTCCCACGGAGACAGGCGATTGTGCGACCGGGGAAATCGGCTGAGATCACCCCCTTCTCAGGGCACATTGCCAGGGGGTGCGCCGCGTAGTTGAATAGCAGGCCCATCCTCTCCCCGTCCCGCAGGCAGATCTTGGCGACGTTGACCTCCCGGTCCACCAACCCCGTCGGGGCGGCAATGCAATTGACCGTTGCCATGCGCCCGACCTGCCGGCGGTTCACGCTCAAGTCCACGAATGCCTTGCCGAACGATATCTTGGCTGGCTGGGCCGCTTCAGCGGCTGCGACCATGGTGTCTGCAGTCTGCTTGACCAGGAAGGTCACATACTCCTCAGACATGGGTTCGATACCGTTGAAGCCGTGGCCGGTCGGTGCGGAATGGGTGTGAGTGGACGACAGCACGATCTGGTCCGCGTGCATGCCGCTACGTGCGAACTCCGCCACAATCCGGTTGCGCAGCGCGGCGGCGAGCACGCACACATCCAGAGTTGCCCAGATGGCGAGGCAGTCCGGGTTGCGGAATGCGGTTGCTCGCACAGACAGCCGGTCGAGAATCGGGACGGTGTTGCCTGGGCGATCCCCCAGCCGGTGGTAGATCGTCTGCCGATTTCTGTCGGGAGTGATGTCTGCTGCGGCGAAGCCAGCCTTGATGTTGGTTGTCATCATCCTCACCCAGATTGGTTGCCTTGCCTGCCCGTCAATCCATGCAGCGGTGGCTGCGGCCCCTCTCAGGCTCCGTAGTGCTCCGCCACCTTGTTGACGATCCGTGCCGCATCGCGGACATCCTGCTCGGTCCAGAATTCGTTCAGGTTGATCCGGACCATCTCCCGAAGCACACGCTCCGCGACCGGGCACAGTCCCTCGCCGTATTCGATCTCGTTGGCGGGGTCGCGGAATGGCGGGTAGCCGTAGGGGAAGTGCGAATCGCCGTAGGTCCTCTTCTCCCGGATTGCGTCGTAAAGGTAGACGGGAACCTGTATGTAGCCGGCTGTCGCGGGCAACCCCTCGGTCCTGAGCGCGCTCACGAAATCCGCGCGAATGGCCTCGTCCACGCGCAGCCAGTAGAACCAGTAGGTACACTCCCCGCCCGGATACACGCGCATGGGACGCACGCCCGGCGCATTGCCGATGAGCGTGGTGAGCAGGTCCCCCCGGTCCCGCCGCGTGTCGGTGATCCAGTCGAGTTTGGTCAATTGCGCCGTGGCCACGGCGGCCTGCAGTTCGGTTACACGGTAATTGGGGGCGAGGAAACGATGATCACGGCGGTCGCCGCTCCTCGGCCAGGCTTTGTCCGAGAATAGCTCGACCCGTTCGTGGAGCTGATCGTCGCTGGTGATCGCCACCCCGCCGTCGCCACATGAGATATGCTTGTACTGGTTGAAGCTGAAACACCCCACATCGCCCATGGTCCCGACCTTGCGATCGCGGTACTTGGCGTTGAACGACTGTGCACAGTCCTCGACGACGGCCAGAGAATGTTGCTTGGCAAGGTCGAGGATTGGGTCCATATCGCAGGAGTTGCCGCAGAAGTGAACGGGCAGCAGGGCCTTGGTCTTCGCGGTGATGCGCCGCTCGATATCCCTCGGATCGACGCACAGAGTGTCCGGGTCCAGATCCGCGAAGATGGGCACGGCATTCTGGGCCAGGATCGGGTAGATCGTGCCCATGTCCGTGATCGGGGCAGTGATGACCTCGTCGCCCGGGTTCAGATTGACCGCGCCGAGGGCACAGTGAATGGCGGCCGTGCCGGACGTCACCATCACGCCACGCGCCATGCCCATGTAATCCGCAAAGGACTGGGCGAACTCCCTGACTCGCGTGCCGCAGTTGCAGTTCAGCTTCTGGGAGCGAACGACCTCCGTGAGAAGCCTGATCTCCTCATCCCCGAAGCGTTCGCCGCTCGGCGCGATAGGCTTCTCTCGCACTGGCACTCCACCATGGACAGCCAACTGGCTCATCATGATCGTGATCCTCCGTCCGTGTTCCTGTCGGATGAATCCACTGTGTGTCGAGTCGATCCTGCAACCGGACAGCACGACTGGGCACTGCCTGCTGCGTCCCTACCATAGTGCGCGTGTGGGCCATAGCTCGCTTCCGTTCCTTCCCTGTATTGGTGTCGGCTGTACCCGAGGGGAAATGGCAGTAGAGTCTGGTATCGGCAACGCATTCCATTGGTATGAACGCAGCCTGCTCCGTGCCCCTTGGCAATCCTGGATCGGGCCACAAGGAGAGACAATGAAACGTGGACTCTGGCGCAGCATTCTGTTGGCGAGTGGGTGTGGCATGATGGCGGGGTGCATGGGACCGCAGCCGTTGCCGGTGGCGCACTGGCCGGTTTCGGAGGCAACCGGCGCGGTCGTGCTGGCAGATGCGTCCGGCCATGGTCGCAAGGCTGAGCTGGCGGGAGACGCGAAGATCGTGCAGGACGAGCATGGGAGCGTACTCGTCTTCTCGGGTGCGAAGCAGGGATTGGCGGCGTTCGAGTTCCCCAAGGCGACGGCAGTCACGATTGCCGCCTGGGTCAAGGTTGCCGGCATGGGCGAGGGCGACAAGCCCTACCCGCGCGTCGTTCAGCCCCCCGGTTGCTTCCTGCACGTAACGCGGCGGCAGGCGGAGCGCTTGGGCCTCACGTTTGGTGCGGGTGGTGGGCACTGGTCCTCCGGCAGGAGGACGTTCGTGCCCGATGTCTGGGCTCACGTGGCCGTGGTCTTTGATGGCAGCGGTGCGGGCACGGTGCCGGTCTTTTACATCAATGGGAAGGCAGATCCCCACGGTGGGGGGAAGCCGTCGAAGAAGGCTGTGACCATGCCCAGCGGCAAGGGACACATTGGCAACGACGGATCACTCTCCCGGCCGTTCCAGGGAATGATGAGCGACGTGCGGATCTATGATACCGCCTTGGCGGCCCAGCAGGTGAGGGCCCTGGCCCGTCGCGCGCCGGATGGCACGGTTGTGCGAGACGTGCCCGTGGTGTACCAGGATGAGTTGCCCATCGTCGATATCACGAAGAAGAAGCGCCAGCAGGTGGTGATCGCGGCGGGCACGCCCGAGATCTACCAGGGACACGCGACCACGCTCCTCATGCCCGACAACAAGACGATGTATGCCGTCTGGTCCTACGAGCACGGCGGTGCTGCCGGGCCGATGGCGCGTAGCGACGATGCGGGACTGACCTGGACACGGATCGACGACACCTTGCCGCCCGGCTACGCGAAGCACCGGAACTGCCCCAGCATCTACCGCCTGGTGGACCCGCAGGGCCAGGAACGGCTCTTGGTCTTCAGCAGTTCGCGGGGCATGCAGACAATCATGAGCGAGGATGGTGGTGAGACGTGGGTGGAACAGCCCCCCCTTGGCTTCCCCTGTGGGATGCCGTTCACCGGCATGATCCGGCTGAAGAACGGGAGCTATGCCGCTTTCGGTCAGATGCGCGCCGAGGGCCGCGATCAGGGCTGCGTCATGTCCATCAGCACCGATGGCGGCCTCACGTGGACCAAGCCCCGCATCATTGCCAAGAAAACTGGCAAGAATCTCTGCGAGCCCTTCGTCCTGCGCTCCCCCGACGGCGAGGAGCTGTGCATGCTGATGCGCGAAAACCACCACCTGGGCAGAAGCATGATGTGCTTCAGCCGCGACGAGGGCAAGACCTGGACGGCGCCCGAGGACACGTCCTGGGGACTCACCGGCGACCGCCACGAAGGCGTGCAGGCCCCCGACGGACGCTGGGTCATTGCCTTCCGTGACCGCGCGTTGAACAGCTCCACCTACGGCCAATTCGTGGCCTGGGTTGGCACCTATGATGACATCCGCCAGGCCAAGCCCGGGCAGTTCCGTATCCACCTTCTACAGCACCGCGGCAGCTCCCGCGACGGCTACTCCTGGGCCAACGCCGACACCGGCTACCCCGGCATGGAGTTGTTGCCCGACGGTACTATCATCGCCACCACCTACCTCAAGTACTGGGCGGATGACCGGCGGCATTCGGTCGTCAGCGCGCGCTTCAAGCTGGACAAGCTCCGTCTTCCCCGCGCCGCCCGCCGCTGAAGCGACGTTCTCCCGACCACCACTGCTCGCCCCCAAGACCACTGGGAAGGGTTAACCGTCCATGCATACCCACAGACGGATGCCGCCCCTGCTTGCAGGGCTACTGGGAGCCATGCTGATGATTGCTTGCACCACGCTTCTGCCGGGTAGAGTCGCGCGGTTGGAGGCCGAGGATGGCCAGCTTTACGGGGTCGAGGTCAGTACCGCCCGAGGTGGATTCACTGGCCGGGGCTATGTCACCGGGTTTGACCGGGACGACGACCGGTTGGGGCTGACCTTCCAGGCTGCCCCCGGGCTGTGCGAACTGCGCATCCGCTATTGCTCTCCTCGCGGGGACAAGGGCTACAGTGTGGCGGTGAACGGGACCACCGGCTCGGGCGTGTTCGCGCAGACCGGGGAGTCCTTTGCGGTGCAAAGCGCGGGCAAGTTCGTGCTTCGGGATGGGCAGAACAGCCTGATCTTGCGCAAGGGGTGGGGGTGGTTCGACATCGACAGCTTCGAGCTCGTGCCGGCCGCAGTTGCGCCACCGGCCCCGGTGCCTGCCGTGCTCTCTGATCCTGCGGCGACCCCGGCGGCGCGGCGGCTGCACGCCTATCTGGTGGAGCTCTACGGTCGGAAGACGTTGGCAGGCCAGCAGGATTTCGAGAATCTCGCGTGGATACAGAAGCAGACGGGCAGGGAGCCAGCGGTTGCCGCCCTCGACTTCATGGACTACTCCCCCTCGCGGGTGGAGCACGGTGCCAAGCCCCGGGGCGCGACCGAGAAGGCCGTTGCATGGGTGCGTGCCGGCGGCGGCATCCTCACCTACTGTTGGCATTGGAATGCGCCTGCCGACCTGCTCGATCAGCCCGGCGGCAAGGAGTGGTACAAGGGGTTCTACACCAAGGCCACGACCTTCGATATCGCGGCGGTTCTGGCCGACCCCGCTGGGGAACGCTACCGCCTGCTCCTCCGGGATATCGATGCCATCGCCGCCGAACTTCGCAAGTTTGCCGATGCCGATATCCCCATCCTCTGGCGGCCCCTGCACGAAGCCCAGGGCGGCTGGTTCTGGTGGGGTGCGAAGGGGCCCGAACCCCTGGTTCAGCTCTGGCACCTGCTCTACCGACGTCTGACTCGACACCACGGCTTGCACAACCTGATCTGGGTCTATTCTCCCCCATCTGGCGGGATCTCGGCGTCCGCCTGGTATCCCGGCGATGAATGGGTGGACATCGTGGCCCCCGACATCTACGCGGGCCGGCGACCCGGTATGAGTGCCGAGTGGGAGAGTGCGCAAGTGGCCTACGGCGGGCGCAAACTGGTTGCTCTCGGCGAGGGCGGGGACCCGCCGGACCCGGAGTTGATGCGGACCTTTCAGACGCGCTGGAGTTGGTTCGCGACCTGGGGTGGCGCCTTCATTCGTGACGCCTCTGCAGAGCACTTGCGCAAGGTCTTCCTCGATGAAGACGTCATCACCCGGGATGAACTTCCTGCCTGGACGAAACCGTCACCGCAGCCCGATCCCGCATCCGCCCCTGGGCTGCGGCGCACCTACCGCAACCCGATCATCAACTACGGCGGCGCCGCCGATCCCACCGTCCTGCTCTACGAGGGCACGTACTATCTCTACCCCACCACCGACAGCCGGGGCTACGACGTGTTCGTCTCCAGCGACCTGGTGCACTGGGAGCGCAAGCCCAAGTGCTTCCGCGATCTCCGTGGCGGGGTCTGGGCCCCCGACGTCTACCACCACGCCGAGGATGGGAAAATCTACCTCTACTACACCGCCAACGATCCCGACCGGCGTCCCCGTGGGAAGCTTGTCGGCGTGGCTGTGGCCGACCATCCCCTCGGCCCGTTCGAGGACAAGGGGGTCTTGGTCAAGGGCGCCATCGATGCCCATCTCTTCCGTGACGACGACGGCTCGCTCTATCTGTACTACGTGATGCTGCCGGGCGGGTTCCAGAACTTCGTCCAGCCCATGGCCGACCCGCTCACCCCCAAGGGCGAGCCCAAGCTCATCCTGCAGCCCAGCGAGGGCTGGGAGAGACGTCACGGTCACGTGACCGAGGGCCCGTGGGTGCTGAAGCGGAATGGGGTCTACTACTACATGTATTCGGGGAGCGGCGCGAACGGCCCCGACTACGCGATCGGCTACGCCACAGCCACGTCTCCGACCGGTCCGTTCACGAAGCATCCCGGCAACCCCATCGCCCAGCGTGGCAACGGAGTCCTCGGGCCCGGGCATCACTGCACCGCCAAAGGGCCAGACGGCCGCCTATGGCTCATCTACCACCAGAAGAACACGACGAGGGTGGATTGGGACCGCTTCGTGACCATTGACCCCCTCTGGTTCGACGACCAGGGCGTCATCCACATCCGCCTTTCC